>JAPLLS010000127.1 GCA_026387435.1 Candidatus Omnitrophota bacterium | reverse complement strand
GCGCCTTGTCCTCCCACCCCAGCGTGCCGTCGCCGACTTTAAAACGGATATTTTTATAATCAAGATCACCGAGTAAACTTTGGGCGTTTTTGGCCAGCTCCGGGATCCTTTCCACGGTATAACCTTCTTTGGCCAGTTCCGCCAGGATGGCCGTCTGGTATCCCGAGCCGGTGCCGATTTCCAGGACTCTTTCTCCTCCGTTAAGGCCAAGGCTTTCGGTCATCAGGGCCACGATGTAAGGCTGGGAGATAGTTTGGTTCTCACCTATGGGCAGAGGGAAATCCGCATAAGCGTTTTCCTGTTCCTCAACGGGGATAAACTTATGGCGGGGAACCTTATAAAAAGCGTTTAAGACGCGTTGATCGCTAATCTGTCTGCGGACCAACTGCTCTTCCACCATTTTTTTTCTTAATGAATCAAAATTCATTTTTTGCGCAACAGTTTTTTGAGGATAAATCTGAAAAACCTGATGGTGTCCACAAAAGGGTTTATGTGGCTGCGCTCTTTGCGGTAAACAGTATGGATAGGGATGGATTCTATTTTAACTCCGATTCTGGCGGCTTCAATGATCATTTCCGATTCGATTTCGAACTTGTGTGTTTTTAAAGAAAGTTTTTCCAGGACTTTTCTTTTGATCAGCCGGAAACCGCACTGGGAATCGCAGATCTTTTGTTTGACTACAGCCGACAATAGCCAGGACATGAATTTATTGGTTAAAACACGGATTATGGGCATATTCCTGCGGTCAGCCATCCGGTTGCCGATTATTAACCCCAGCTCCTCTTTTTTTTAGGCGAGTGTTATAAACTCGAGGATGTCTTTCGGTAAATGGTTGCCGATTATTAACCCCAGCTCCTCTTTTTTTTAGGCGAGTGTTATAAACTCGAGGATGTCTTTCGGTAAATGTTGTCCGTCTCCGTCCATGGTAATAGCGGCGTCAAAATTGTTCTTCAGGCAATATTTGAATCCGCTGACCAGAGCCGAGCCTTTTCCCTGGTTCAGCTCGTTGCGGATCACCGTTGCTCCGCTTTTCTCGGCAATTACGGCGGTATTGTCGCTTGATCCGTCGTCAACCACGACCAGGCCAAGGTTTAAACTTCTGACCTGGCTGACTAGGCTTGCTATAGTATTGGATTCGTTGTAAGTCGGAATAATGACGCAGGTTTTCATAGTTTGGGCTGGATCCAGAATTTTTTGAACATGTACCATTGTTCGGGATGAGCTATTATTAATTTCTCGATCTCTTCCGTGCACTTCGCGGTTATTCCTTCTATGCTGTTTGAGCTGCAGTCGATCGGCTTATTGATTTTAATGGTGAAAGTATCATCGGGATTCCTGAGCACAAAAACCGGGACTATCGCCGATCCGTTCTTTAAGGCAAAAGCGGCCGGGCCTTTGGGCATGAATGACGGCTTGCCGAAGAAATTAGTCACCACTCCCGCTTCCTTAGAAAAATCTTTATCTCCAACCAAAGCGATCAGTTTATTTTCTTTCAGCAATTTCAGGCAGGTTCTCGCCGCTTTGCCGAAAGAAATTACTTTCATCCCTTTTTTTTCCCTTTGGCCGTTAAAAAAATCATTAACTTTCTTTGATTTATGCGGCAGGGCAACACCGGATAAAGGATAGCCTAAATAGGCCAGCACTATTCCTCCCAATTCCCAGTTACCGATATGCGCGGAAAGGATCACAACCCCTTTGCCTTTTTTAAGCGCGTCATCGATATTGCGGATGTCGTCAATTTTAACTTTACGCTTAATATATTCTGTATCCACTTCTTCGGAGCGGAAAAAATCAACCAGGTATTTTGCGAAGTTGCGGAATATCTGGATCCT
The DNA here is from genome assembly GCA_026387435.1 of Candidatus Omnitrophota bacterium. Classification (GTDB taxonomy): domain Bacteria; phylum Omnitrophota; class Gorgyraeia; order Gygaellales; family Profunditerraquicolaceae; genus JAPLLS01. Next base: position 5,090 of record JAPLLS010000127.1, on the reverse strand, counting down.
GATTTTTAAAAGTTCTTTTTTGCTTTTTTCGGGGAACATCGCTTTTAAATTAGCGATAACTTCAGCCCGGTCCTTATCCGCGAAAACAAAATGGACATCCGAAAAGAACGCCGCTATCTTATAAGCCGTTTTTAGCGGGACAGCCCGGGAGATAAATTGTCCGATCTTATAAAGAGGATAATTAAACATGGCTGAGGCTGAGGATAAACCGGGCAATATCCGTTCCCGCAGAGGGTTTAGCAATCCGGCTGCAGGCTTCAGAGATCCGTTTTAATTTCTCAGGGTTAGTAAAAAGATTTTCGACGATCAGGTTTATTTCTTTAGGTTTAACGATTTTAAGCGCCGCTTTTTGCTCAGTCAAATAAACGGTATTATTTGCTTCCTGCCCCGGGATCGGTTTAATGATGAGCATCGGCAACCCTTTGGACAATGCTTCCGAAGTGGTGATCCCTCCCGGCTTGGTGATGATCAGGTCAGAGACGCTCATCAACTCATTAACGTTATGAACATAACCCAGCAGGCAGATCTTCTTTTTGAATTTCTTCAGATCTTTTTTTAGGCTTTTGTAAAGTTTCTTGTTTGTTCCGGTGATAATGATCTCCTGAAAATCACTTTTTACCCTGTCCAGCGATTGGACGATAGTTTTGATCGGGCCGAGCCCCTGGCCTCCACCCATGATCAGAACTGTCTTTTTTTCCGCAGAGAATCCAAGTTTTTCCAGGACTGCCGGCTTATTAACCGGCGTAAGAAAACCGGGGTCAAAAGGTATTCCTAAGGGCTTGATCTTATGTTCCGGGATTCCTTTTTCGGCCAGCCGCCGGCTGATTTCTTGAGAAGGGCAAATGTAGTAGTCTACATTATCGTAAAGCCAGTAAGAATGGGGGATAAAATCAGTAAGCACTCCGACCAGGGGTACTTTAGATTGATATGTTTTTTTGAATTGGGCAACCATCCCGCAGGGGTAGGCCTGGGTGCAGACGACTATATCAGGCCGGAACTGGTCGAACAGCCTTTTTAATTTCGGTGAATTAAATTTATTAATGGCATTTTTAAATTTATCGATACTTTTTTTTACCTTGGGGTTATCGTAGACAAAATCCCAAATTTTGGGTGTGCGTTTAATTACTGTGGTGTAAATACGGTTGACTACTTTTTCGGAGATGGGGCTGGTATAATGAAAAGCATTGAGGTTGAGGATCTTCAGGTCCGCAGAAATGGCTTTTAAACTTTTTTCTATAGCCAAGGATGCACTATGATGTCCGGAAACCTCGGTGATATATAGCAAGAGGATGTTTTTATTGTGCATTATTTATATTTTGTTTTCGGCGACGGTTTCCAGGAATATCTCGACGATGTAAGGGTCGAATTGTTTACCGCTCTCCTGTTTAATTATATCTATAGCTTTTTCCCTGGCAAAGCCTTTCCGGTAAGGCCGGTCGGAAGTCATAGCGTCGAACGAGTCGGCGACGGATATTATCGCGGCGATCAAGGGTATCTTATCTCCTTTTAATCCTTCGGGGTAACCGTTGCCGTCAAATCTTTCATGATGGTACTTTACTCCCATCAGGACTGTTTCTAATTCGTGGATCGGTTGGAGGATGTTTACTCCGATCATGGGGTGTTCGTTGATCTTTTTTCTTTCTTCCGGGTCCAAAAGGCCTTCTTTGTTCAAGATCGATTCCGGGACGCCGATCTTTCCGATATCGTGCAGAAGGCTGGCGATTTGAATATCCCCGAGAAACTTCTTGTCAGTTACTTTTTTATTTTTTTGCTCCAGTTTTTTAGCGATCTCCAGCGCGTAGGTGGTGACCCGGGAAGTATGGCCGTGAGTGTAACGGTCTTTTGCTTCGATCGCCGCGGCCATGGCTTTGGTAGTATTAATGAACAGGCTTTGTTTATTGTCCAGCTCATTTTTAAGCTCTTGGATAAGCTGGGCATTCCGGATGTTCATGGCTACATCCTGGGATAGGGCTATGAAGAATGACAATTCGTCCATATCGAATTTCGCGCCGGTGTTTTTATTTCCCAGCAAAAGAATACCCATCAGTTCATCCCGAAAATAGCTGGGGATGCAAGTGGTAGTTTCGAACAAATCCATTTGGTAAAGGACTTTGGAGAGCAGGTCTTTAAGCTCAGAATCGGCGATCAAATTCGTTAATTTTTTCGCCTCTTCATAGACTAAAACTTCATTGTTAAGAAGTGATTTATTTTTAGTTTCGCGGAAAAACCGGACCAGGGGGTTATCCAGATCCATGCGGGTAAAGCCTTCCGGAACCTTCAGCCCGGTGCGGCCGCCGGAGACTGTGAGGATATAAGAATCCTGGACACGGTCGTGCAGGAGAATACTGCAGTGGGTGACCCTGACTTTCTGGACGATCATCCTGATCATTAACCGGATCAACAAATCCGGATCATGCACCAGGATCATTCTCTTTGAAGCTTTTTCAAGTTCTTTCTTATAATCTATGGACATTAAATTTATCTATAAAGTTAGGTGGTCTTTTCTTTATTAAGTACGTTCATCACTACTTGTTCCAGCTCTTCAAGCTTCAGGGGTTTATGGACGTAATTAGTTGCTCCCAGGCTGAGGCATTTCTGGTAAGCTTCATTTTCTTCGGGCTTGGTGCCGGTGACCATGATCACTTTGATCGAGGAGTCGATCTTTTTTATTTCCTCCAGGGTCTGAATTCCGCTCATGCCGCCCATGCGGATATCCAAAAGCACGACATCAGGCTTATCCTGCCGGATTTTTTCGATAGCTTCTTCTCCGCTTCCGGCAATGGTTGTTTCCAGTTTGCGTTTGCGGAAAAAATTAGCCGCGAATTCCCGCACATCAATTTCGTCGTCAACGATCAGCAACTTAGCCATACTTACCCTTTCTCTCTTACTTTATGCCGTAAGAACGAGTCATTATATATACTTGCCGGTTAATTGTCAATCTTATCTCCAGAAATCATGTTTTAAACGGATTTAGAACTGGACTGCCAGGGGTATTTCTATGATAAAACGGGTTCCGGTTCTGTACTCCGAATGAAAATCGATCTTTCCTTTATGGGTTTCCAGGATAATGTTCCGGATAACATATAAGCCTAAGCCAGTGCCTTTACGCGAGGAAGCTTTGGTGGTGAAAAAAGGCGTAAAAACCTTTTTGATATCCTCGTTTTTTACTCCCATACCGTTGTCTTGGACGATTATCTGCATTATCTTGTTTTTGGGAGAGGCGGTAATGGTAATAGAGCCGCGATAGTCTTTTTCTTTTAAGGTATTGCGGCGTTCGACGATCGAGTCATAAGCGTTATCGATAAAATTAAAAAAAACTTCCTGCATCTGGACCAAGTTAGCTTTGATCTTAGGATTGTCTTTGGGGTAATCGCGAATAATATCGATTTCTCCCAATTTTACTTTGAACTGGACCATGTCGATCGTTCCGTCCAGGATCTGGTCGATAGTCAACGGCTCTAACCCCTCGTCGCCCTTGCGGGTGTATTTCAGGATACCCTTAACGACTTCTCCTCCCTGCATGACATTGACTTGAATACGTTCCAGCGCCGAGTTGATCTGATCGAGCATGCTTCTGATCTCCGGAGAACAGCCTGATTTATCGGTCATTTTGATGGTGTCGATGGAGTCACCGGCGATCAGGGAAAGAGCGTAAAAACGGTTATTGATCTGATGGGAAAGCCCGTCAGCCATGGTTCCTACAGTAGCCATCTTCTCGGCCTGGGCGATCTGAGCCTGCATTTCTTTAGCTTCTTCATAGAACTGGGCGTTTTCAATGGCCAACGCAGCCTGGCTGGCCAGGACCTGGAATACGCTTAAGTCATCCGGAGTATAGATCTGGCCGGATAATTTGTCTCCCAGAATGACAAAACCGGTTAAGGTGTGATCAAGGAAACTGGGAATGACAACTGAGGCATTCAAGAGCCGCATATTCGCTTCCAGGGCTTTAAAGGTATTATTGCCGGAATCCTGCATTTGGCGTTTGATCTCTTCGTAGATCAAAGGTTCGCGCTTCTCGGTTAGCCATTTTACCAAAGTGGAATCCGAATTGAGCGTGGCTAACGGCGCCTGATTGCGGCCGCGAAAAACCTGCAAAGGGTATTCGTTGGTCAGCCGGTCGCGCAGATATATCGCCGCGAATGAGATCTTCACGGTCTTAGTAACTATGTGGGTGATCATGGTCAGAAGCCTGCGAAGATTGCGGATCCGGGTCATCCCGATCGCCGCGTGCTTGAGGGTGTCCTGGTAGCGTTTCTGCTCGCGAAGTATCCTGTTCTCTGCCCTGCGTTGCAGGTAAATATAAATAAATGGCCCCAAAGTAGCAAGCACTGCCATAAGAATAAGCGGAATCATCCACCAGGTATCGCTGAACCATTGAATAAAAATCGTCTTATAATACCCAGTGATCACAAATGGAAGACCAAGAATGAGGGTGTATATAGCAATAAAAATTCCGACTCGAGTAAAGGCGATTCGAATGTCCAAAAGACGAAACTTGATTATTGCATATGTAAAAATAAGTGGATACAAAACAACGAAAATATTATTGTAAGGATACATATTTAAACCAAAACCAATCAAAAAGTGCCCAACTGGACCAAGCCATCCGATAAATGAGCCGATTAAAAAATATTTTAACTGATTACGCTCTAAGCCTTTTGAAATTTTGAATTTTTTTACCAACAATACTAACGCATAGGCAAGCAAAAAACAATATAGGAGTAAAAAACAAAATAAATAAGTGGGATTTTTATTGCTTTTCCAATTGATCCAGAAGAATTGGTTATAAATAAATTTTAGATCACCAAATAAAAGATTACGAGCAAATGCATCAAGTATGATGGAAAAAATAGCAGTAGAATATGCTATAAAGAGAATTAAACGATTTATTCTTGAATAAAGTTTCAAAAAATGGAAAACAAAATGAAAATAAAGTACGGGGGTGAGAATTACCCCTATCCATGCAATCTGCCACCAAAAAAAAGCATTTTCTTTACTTATTGACGAAGAAAACATGAAGGCTCCAAGTCCCCATATTGCGGCACCGAAACAGAATGAAGCCCAAATGATATTGTTTCTTCGATTCTTGC
>JAPLLS010000125.1 GCA_026387435.1 Candidatus Omnitrophota bacterium | reverse complement strand
AGATGCAGCCGAAAATATATTTAACGCTTGAAGAGATCGAAAACGCGAAACAATATTTTATCCGGAATAATTATAAACAAGATTGCCTGAAGATTGCGGTTATTCCCGGGGCATATTACCCCAGTCAAAGATGGCCAATAGAACGCTTTGGGGAATTAATTAAAAAAATCTGTGAGAAATCCCAAGCTCGGATACTGATTTTTACGACTAAAAAAGAAGATAACCTGGATCGGATATCCGCATTTTTGGATCCGGCAAGAGTAGCGGTTTTATCCGGATTAGATTTAAGGCAATTCATGGCCTATTTGAGTCAGTGTCATATGTTAATTTGTAATAACACAGGGCCGCTGCATATCGCTTCGGGATTAGGGATTCCTACGGTTTCCACTATGGGGCCGACAGTCCCTCAGTTGTGGTGGCCGTTGGGCAAGAATCACATTGTCATCCGTAAAGGCCTGGCTTGCAGCCCTTGCAGCCGGGGTGTTTGCCGCAGCCACGAGTGCCTGGAATCGATCAGCGTAGCTGAAATGGAAAAAGCGCTAGATTCGCTTTTAGAAAGGCTCAGGGTCCGCCAATAGCCTATGCAAATAAATAAGAAAGAGATCAAGAGTATATTGGTAGTAAATCTCGGAGGAATAGGAGATTTATTGTTGTCAACTCCCGCTCTGCGGGCTCTAAAGCAACATTTTTCCGGAGCGAGTCTTTATTTGCTGGTAGCAAAGCGTGTCCGGGAAGCGGTTAAGGATTTGCCTTATGTAGACAAAATTTTTATTCTTGAAATCGGACATCCCTGGATCAACGGTTTAGCTAACTTAAGAAATCTGGTCGGCTTGCGCAAGCAGAAGATCGATCTGGCTATCAACATGCGTACGTTAGTATCGGATAGCAGCGCTTTGAAGATGAAATTATTGATGCAGGTGATTAATCCCGGGATAAAAGCGGGAAGGAATACTTCCGGCCGGGGAGGTTTTCTGGATATTAAAGTGCCCGAAGATGACCGGGGTAAGAAGTACGAAATGGAATATGATATAGATATGGTATCGGCTTTGGGGGCTGCGGTAATTGATAAACAAATAGATTTTAAGATCGATGAAAAAAGCTCGCTTGAAGTGCAGGAGTTGCTTAACCAAAACGGTATAGGTTTAAATGATATTTTGATCGGCATACACCCCGGAGGCCGGCCGTCCCGGCGCTGGCCTGAGGAAAATTTTGCCTCTACGATCCAGAGGATCAAAGATAATTTCGCGGTTTCGTTTGTCATTACCGGAGGAAAAGACGAGGCGGGATTGGCGACCCGGATTATCGCCGAAAGCAATGTGAAAGTTTTAAACCTGACGGGGAAATTATCATTTGCCCAGCTCGGGGCATTAATTAAAAGATGCGATCTGTACATTACCAATGATACCGGAATGCTTCACATCGCGGCTGTTTTGGGAACGCCGCTGGTGGCGATCTTTGGCTCGGGGCACCTCAAGCGTTTTGACCCTAGGAATATTTCTGAAAAGTCGCTGGTGTTATATAAGAAATCAGATTGTTCTCCTTGCAACAAATTTTTTTGTCCCTCGGTAAAGTGCCTTAAGGCAATTTCGGTAAATGAGGTCGTGGAAGCGGCCGCGGTTTTCTTAGAAA
>JAPLLS010000026.1 GCA_026387435.1 Candidatus Omnitrophota bacterium | reverse complement strand
ATCAGGATATCCCGCGGCTCTTCCCTTTTAATTATCGCCGCAAGGCGAAACGCCAACGGGATCCGGGAAGGCAGATCCTTGACGCTATGCACCGCCAGATCGATTTTCCCGGATAAAAGCGCTTCTTCGAGTTCCTTAACGAATATCCCGGTATCGCTGCGCTGCCACTTTTTCGCCGTGTCTCCCAGAGTAGTGATCTTGTGGAAAACAAACTCAATGCCGGGAGATTTTGCCTTGAGCTGAGCAATCACCCCCGTGGTCTGAGCCACTGATAAAAGACTGCCTCTTGCGCCTACGATGATCCGATTTTTCTTCACTTTATGATGGATTCCTCTTGCCGGGTGCCTCCCAGGTTCATTTTCTTAAGGGCAAGCTCCACGCAAGAATCAACGATCTGCTGGGCCTTTTGGGCTTCGCTGCGCCTTTGGTTGAGATTAGCGTCGCAGACCTGAGCCAGGTCATCGATATTATAAAGGTATACATTTTCAATAGCATTAGCGGCCGGATCGATGTTGCGCGGCAAACCGAGATCGATCAAAAACAAAGGCGCGTTATTCCTTGCCCGCATGACTTTGGCCGCGTCTGCGGCGGTAATCACAAAGTGCGGAGCGCTGGTGGAACTGATGATAATGTCGCTTAACCGCATATAGTCAAAAATATTCTCGAATTTTATGGCTTCGCCGCAGAAACGCTCTGCCAGTTCCTGGGCTTTGATCAAAGTGCGGTTAGCGACGATCACAGTCTTTATCCCCCGGGAAGAAAGATTCTTTACCGTAAGCTCGCCGATCTTGCCCGCGCCAATGATCAGCACTTTTTTGTCTTCCAGGCTTTCGAAGATCTTACGGGACAGCTCTATCGCCGCAGTAGAGGTGGAAATCGCACCTTTACCGATCTGGGTCTGAGTGCGCACTTTCTTGCCCACCCGGATCGCTTCATCAAAAATAGTATTTAAATTACGCCCCAGGCAATTCTTCTCCCGCGCTCTGAAATAAGCGTCTTTAACCTGCCCTAATATCTGGGTTTCTCCGATAATCATCGAATCAAGGCTTGCGGCAACCTGGAAAAGATGCGCCATGGCAAACTTATTCTCTAAAATATAAAAGTATTTCTTGATCTGGCTCTCCGGCATAGCCATGGAGCGGGAAATAAAATCCCACAGGCAGCCCAGTCCGTTAACGCGATCAAAGCTGGCCACATAAATTTCAGTCCGGTTGCAGGTGGAAAGGATCAAGCACTCCTCTATCGCTTTATATTCCTTGAGCCCAGCCAATGCCGCTTCTAATTTACTTTCCGAAAAAAACGCTTTCTCTCTTATTTCTATGGGAGCGCTTTTATGGTTTAAGCCTAAAAGTTGGATGTTCATCATTTTGATAGATACGAATGCAGCCCGGGCAAAAGAAAACTCACCCCTAAATAGGTAAAAAGCATGACCGCGAAACCGATTATCGCCAGATTAGCGCTTTTCTTGCCCCGCCAAAACGCTATCAGCCGGCCGTGCAGATAAACCAGGTATAAAAACCACAGGATCAGGGAAAAAGTTTCTTTAGGGTCCCAACTCCAAAAAGTGCCCCAGGCCTTCTGAGCCCAGATCGAACCGCTGACGATCCCCAGGCTTAAGAATACAAATCCGAAAACGACTGCCCGATACCCCAACCGGTCTAGAAACTCGAGCGCCGGCAAACGAAAGAAAAAAACGTCGATCTTTCGGGACTTCAATTCTTTCTCCTGCCAGATATACATTATCGCGAAACAAAAAGCCAGAGTAAAACAAGCGTAGCTTAAAAAGCATAGCGTCACGTGCACCGCCATCCAGGGGCTCCTAAGCACCGCAGGCAAAGGTCTTATATCGCTATTTATAACCGAGGCATAGGCTACCAGCGAAACTGCCAGCGGCAGGACGAATACCCCGTCAATGTGCTGTTTATGCCTGAATTCAGAGATCATATACACCAGCACGATTACCCAGGCAAAAAAACTTAAAGACTCATAAAGACCGGAGACCGCAAAAGATTTAAAAACCAGGCAGCGATAAGCAACTAACCCCGTATGCAGAATCCAGCCCGAAAAAGCCAAAACAAAACCCAGTAAACCGAATTTCTGTTTTTGAGTGGTAAAAAAGAAAAAATATCCTATGGCGCTGGAGACATAGAGAAATACGAGAAAGCTAAAGATTGTTTGATAGGAGAAAGTCATATCCTAAAAGCAAAAGTTTAACCCGCTTAACCAGTTTTTTTCCGGCAGGATCCCGCTTTGCGCAAGATTTTCGAATTGATGAACTTGTTCAACACTGCTTTCCTCTGCGAGAATACGCAGCTGGAAGCTTTGAGCCTGTTTCGAACTGAGGATAATTCTTTCAATATTCCGCTGTAATGAGGAAGAAAGTTTTTAGCCAGGTCTTTGCGGATCTTTTTTGCCAGACACGGGGCCTGGCCGCTTGTGGATATGGCGATGACCAGCCCCTTATTTTCCACAAACGAAGGAACAATAAAATTACTTTCCCCGGGCACGTCGACAACGTTGACCAGGATATTCTTTTTGCGGCAAGCCAGAGAAACCCGGGAATTGATAAAACGGTTATTTGTGGCGGCTACAACCAAAAAAACACCTCTCAAGAAATCTTTACCCGGGGCAGATCTTCGCCAAACGATCTTCCCGGCCTTGCTCAGCCTCTCAAGACCCGCGGTAAGCCTTGGGCTATACACAATCACCTTGGCGCGGCATTTTAAAAGGACCCTGACTTTTCTTTCCGCGACCTGCCCGCCGCCGACTACGCAGCAAATCTTTTCAAATAAATCTGCGAACAATGGATAATATCTCATATCCCCCATAAATTACAAACCGCCAGATTCACCAGGCGGATTATTGCGCCCCTGAGGCTTAAAAACCCGTGGGGCGCGTATTCTTTAATATTTTAGAATAAACTTTTCCTCTTCAGAAAAATTTAATTTTCTTTGGCCACGACGCCCTTGACATGTTTTTCCACCAGCTGGAATTCTCCAGGAGTCAATATTTTATTCAGGTCCAAAAGCACCAACAGCCGGTCTTTGAGCTTTCCTACCCCGCGGATATAATGTTCCGGGACTTCCGTCTCCACGAGACTGGGAACATCCTCAACGAATTCCGAAGACAGCCTTAAAACTTCCGAAACCGAATCCACGATCATCCCCACGGTATTCTCCCCGACTTCGACTACAATGATCCGGGTATTTTCCCCTCTTTCCTTGGAAGGAACCCCGATCCTTTTGGAAAGATCGATAACTGCCAAAACCTGGCCTCTAAGATTAACCACGCCTTCTATAAAAGTTGGAGCTTTAGGCAAGTAAGTTATTTGAACCACTCTCACGATCTCCCTGACCTGGCTGATATCTACCCCGAATTCCTCCTGCCCAAGCGTAAAGACCACCAGCTGGTATTCCTTTTCTTTCTGCTCTGCCATGTTTTTGCCTCCCTTTTACTTGACTCCTAAGACATGAAAAATTTTCTGCAAAGAATCGCTTGTAGGGAATAAAAGGAACAAGCCTTCCATGCTTAAACCTTTGACCTGTAAATCAGTTTTAATGAACAGCGCCTCTTCCGAAGTCTGGGCAATCTGGATAAAAATAAAATCAAGAATAGCACCTACCATATCCATGGCCAGTGATGGAATGGAAGTCAGAATCGTAAAACTCGTCATATCCGCTAAAGCTGAAACGTAAGCCCCTCCCAGGATATTGCAAACCTCCTGCAGGGAGGAACGGAACATATCGTCTTTAAAATCCAACTCATCTTTGGGCTTATTCAGTAAAGTGCTGGCCAGGAATTTGGCATCTTCCGGAGATAATAAGAGGAATATCCTTCCAGCAATATCGCCCCTGATCTCCATATCCAGGACAAAATAAAGTTTCTC
>JAPLLS010000128.1 GCA_026387435.1 Candidatus Omnitrophota bacterium | reverse complement strand
ACCAGTTCCGCGGCCAGATGCTGGCTGTCGCTGGCTGAGCCGCCGTTCCCGAAAAACATGACCTTCCCGCCTTTTTTAAGAGTCTCGATAAAAAGCTCGGCAATGCCCATGATCGCCTCAATGCGGGTGCGCATCAGATCTTCTTTGATCTGGATGCTTTCCAAAAGGATATCTTTTATTCTGTCACGCATTTCTCTCGCCTCTTTGATTTTAGCCAAAAAATTCTTTGGCGATTTCGTAGAGCCCCATGTCCACGGTCTTGAGTTCTTTGACCGCTTCCTGTATCGGGACATCTATGATTTTATTGCCCGCCAGGGCAACCATTTTACCGAATTTTTTGTTTTTGACCAGTTCCACCGCTTTTACCCCGAAGCGAGTACCTAGTACCCGGTCGAAAGCCGTAGGAGTTCCGCCTCTTTGAATATGGCCGAAGACGGTAACTCTGGTCTCATAACCGGTGATCTTCTCCACTTCCTTGGCCAGCTGTTCTCCGATCCCGCCCAAACGCACGTGGCCGAACTCATCCAGCTTTTTTTCCTGAGTGATCAGGTCTTTCTGCTTGAACTGGGCCCCCTCGGCGACTACGATAATGCTGAAGATCTTGCCGCGGGCATGTCGCTTGCGGATAATATCGCATACTTCCTGAACATCGATAGGCAACTCAGGGATCAGGATCACGTCCGCCCCTCCGGCGATCCCGGAATAAACCGCGATCCATCCGGCATGCCGTCCCATGACTTCGGCGACCATTACCCGGTGATGGGATTCCGCGGTGGTATGCAGCCGATCGATGCATTCAGTAGCGATGTTGACCGCGGTATCAAAACCGAAAGTAAAATCCGTTGACCCCAGGTCATTATCGATGGTTTTAGGAACACCGACGATATTCGGAATTCCGTCCTGGGTCAATTTATTGGCTACCCCTAAAGTATCTTCTCCGCCGGTAGCGATAAGCGCATCCAGCCCGAGTTTCTTGAAATTGGCTTTAACCTTATCCACCGCGCCTTCTTTTTTATAAGGATTGGTCCGGCTGGTGCCTAGGATCGTGCCGCCTTTAGGCAGGATCCCGGAAATAGTATCCAAATTTAGTTCCATGGTATCGAGTTCGATCAGGCCTTTCCAGCCGTTCTTGATCCCGATGACTTTGTATCCTTCGTTATAAGCTTTTCTGACTACCGCCCGGATAACCGGGTTCAAACCAGGGCAGTCTCCACCGCCTGTTAGTATGCCAATTGTTGCCATGTTTGTTGCCTCCTTGAATTATACCCTGCCATATCCTCCAAACGGGATCTTGGGTTCGTCTTTTTCGATTTCTTTTCTTCTTCTTTCTTTCTCTTCGCGGGAAATGATCTTGGCGATGTGAATGCGGATGACGATCTGCTCTTCGACTCCCAGGACTTCCTGGATCTTATTCTTGGTTATTTCCTGAAGCTGAGCGGTGAGCTCGGGAATATTCGCTTCCGATTTAAGGACCACTCGCAGGTTGACGATAATGTTGCCTTTGCGGTTGACGATGACGTCGGGCTTTAATTCCTTGATCTCGGGGATGATCACCACAAAGTGGCGCAGGAGGTCCTCGATCGCCGAGAGGGCAATGGTCACGTCTCCGGAAGGAGAATGGAAAGCGATGGTCTTTTCTCTTTGAAAACGCACGAGGATAAGCTGCATGAAAGAAAAACTGATAATAATCAGCAGTACACCCGACAGGCCGATAACCAAGCGGTAATTCAAGCTGCTCTGGATGACATAAAGCAAATCATTGAAAAATTTGGCTGACTGAAGCCCGAAGCCGGGAATAGAAAGGACAATTGAGAAAGTGATCATCAATAACCCGATAAAAACCAAAACCGCGGTATAGAATAAAATTCCTAAAGTCCTCATCTTAAGCCTCCTATATCTATTTAGCCCTTTTCTATGGCTTGGACATTAATGCCGATATCTTTAATAATGATATTGGTCATCTTCTCCAAGCTGTTGCGCACGTTTTCCTGGACCTTGGTAGCCACATCCGGGATGCTGAAATTGTATTTAACCACCAGCGGGATCTCCAGGCATACTTCGCCGTTCTTGTCGAATTCGACCCTTATAGCGCTGTAATCCTTTTTACCCACCAGTTCCCAAAGGCCGGAGCGGAAATTTTTCCCGATACATTTGACCCCTTCGATCTCCGTGGACGCTATGGCGGCGATGGAAGCGATAGAATCCCGGTGGATCTTGATCGTGCCTAATTCCGTAAGTGAATCATTGCGGTTGGTCATAAATTTAGCTTTCTTTTACTCGGCCGGCAGTTCTGTTGCGCTAGCCAGCATCTCCTGGACGAAATGCGTGGATATGTCGCCTTTAACAAATGCCGGATTTTCCAGAAGGCGAATGTGAAAAGGTATCGTCGTCTTGATCGGGCCGATACTGAACTCATTTAAAGCCCGCTGCATGATCTTGATGGCTTCACTGCGGTCTTTGCCGTGGACGATGAGCTTCGCGACCATGGAATCGTAAAAAGGCGGTATTTCGTAACCCTGGTAAATATGGGTATCCACCCTGACTCTCGGCCCTCCCGGCAAATTAAGGATATCTATCTTGCCGGGGCAGGGCATGAAATTATTCTCGTAATCTTCGGCGTTGATCCGGCACTCAATGGCCCAGCCGCTCATCTTGACGTCTTCCTGGCGCAGATCCAGCTTCTCGCCGGAAGCGATCCGCAGCTGCTCTTTGATCAGGTCAATGCCGGTTACCGCTTCGGTGACCGGGTGCTCCACCTGGATCCGGGTATTCATCTCCATAAAATAAAAATTGCCGTGGCTATCGAGTAAGAATTCGATGGTCCCGGCATTCTGGTAATTTACGCTCTTGCAGGCTTTGACCGCCAGTTCCCCGATACGCTTGCGCATCTTGCTGTCTACTACCAGCGAGGGAGATTCTTCCAGCAGTTTCTGGTGGCGGCGCTGGATACTGCAGTCTCTTTCTCCCAGGTAAACCACGTGGCCGAACTGATCGGCCAAAACCTGGATCTCGATATGGCGGGGTTTATCCACGTACTTCTCGATATAAACCGCGGGGTTGCCGAAATTCGCTTCCGCCTCGGCCTGAGCGGTCATATAGCTGGAAGCCAGTTTTATATCGTTATGGCAGATCCTCATTCCTTTGCCGCCGCCGCCGGCAGCAGCCTTGATGATCACCGGATAGCCGATCTTCTGGGCGACTTTTAAAGCCTCTTCTTTGGATTTTACCGCACCGCTGGACCCGGGCACGATCGGCAGCCCCAGTTTCTGCATGGTTGCCCGAGCCATCATTTTATCGCCCATCATCCTCATGTTTTCCGGGGTCGGTCCGATGAATTTAATGTGGCAGGAAGCGCAGATCTCCGCGAAGTGGGGATTTTCGGCAAGGAAGCCGTAACCGGGATGGATCGCTTCGACGTCGGTGATCTCCGCGGCGGAAATGATCGCGGGGACATTCAAATAACTTTTCGAGCTCTGGGCCGAGCCGATACAGATAGCCTCATCGGCAAAACGAACATGCATGGAATTCCTGTCCGCGTCGGAGTAGACCGCGACCGTGCGGATCCCCAGTTCCCGGCAGGCACGAATTATTCTTAAGGCGATCTCGCCTCGATTAGCGATTAATATTTTAGAAAACATTTTAGAGGGGCTCGATGATGAACATGGATTGCCCGAATTCCACGGGCTCGGTATTATCTACCAGGATTTCCACGAGTTTTCCTTTAACTTCGGATTTGATCTCGTTCATTAATTTCATGGCTTCGATGATACAGACGACCTGGCCGGCTTCAATGATCTGCCCGACTTCAACGTAAGGCGGAGCTTCGGGAGAAGGAGAACGGTAAAAAGTCCCGACCATCGGCGCCTTGATCTCCAGGGTATTGGAGGCTTTCTCTTTGGATAAAGCACCAGCATCCCTGACCTCGGGCAAAACGGTCCTGCTGCGTTCGATCATGATCGGGCCGCTGTAATTTTCGGAAGGGGGAATCGCTTTTTTAAGCCTGATGCGCGTGCCGTCTTTCTCGATCTCCAGCTCGACCAGGCTGTTCTCATTCATCAGATTAAGCATCTCTTTGATTTCTTTGATATTCATAGAAGACCTCGGAGTTTAGAAGAGCCCTTACTGAGCCACTCTTTCCACATAACCGCCTGTGCGAGTGTCGACCTTGATCACGTCCCCTTCATTCACAAAAAGCGGGACATTGATCTGGGTTCCGGAATCAATGGTCGCCGGCTTGGTGCCGCTCTTGGCGGTATCGCCTTTGATCCCGGGTTCAGTACTGGTGATCTTGTATTCCACGAAATTAGGCAGGTTCACGAACAGAACTTCATCCTTGTAGTAATAAGCGGTGACTTCAATATTGTCTTTAAGGAATTTAGCCTTATCTGCGATAGAATCTTCGGAAATAGAAACATCCTCGTAATTCTCCTGATCCATAAAATGGAACATCCCCGAAGAGGCGTACTGATACTGCAGCTTCTTTTCCTCGATGTAAGCTTCTTCGATCTTTTCTTCGCCCCTAAAAGTCATCTCCTGTATATTATTATTCCGCAGGTTCTTCAACTTGGTGCGCACAAAGGCGGCACCCTTGCCGGGTTTAACGTGCTGAAAGTCAACGATCATAAAAACATCGCCTTCCACCAAAACAGTGTACCCGTTTTTGATTTCATTTATTGAGTACGCCACTTAAAACCTCTCTTCCTTTCTTGGTTACCAGAACCATATCCTCTAACCTTACGCCGAACTTGTTCGGCAAATAAATTGCCGGCTCAACCGTGAAAACCATTCCCGGCTGGAGCCGTTTGTCTTGATTTTTTCCGATATGCGGCTCTTCGTGCACTTCCAGCCCCACACCGTGGCCTAACCCGTGGCCGAAAAAACCGCCGTAACCGCTATTTTCAATATGGCTCCGGGCTAAAGCGTCGATTTCCCGGCAGGTTTTCCCGGGTTTTATACCCTTTAAAGCCTTTTCCTGGGCCTCGCGGACAATACCATAGATCTTGGCGGTAAGAATGTCTATTTTACCCAAGAAGAAAACTCTTGTCAAGTCTGATTTATAGCCGTGATAATCTACCCCAAGATCTATGAGAACCGGCTCATTTGCCTTGAGTTTGCGCTCAGAAGTAATATGGTGGGCAAAAGCGGAATTCGGCCCGCTGGCCACGATAATATCGAAAGAAGAATCAGCTGCACCGTGGTAGCGGATGAATTGCTCCAGGTCTGCGGCTACCTCTATTTCTTTGCGGCCGGGTTTAAGCCGCTTTTGGATGAAGCGAAAAGCTTTAATTGCGATCTTAGTCGCAATCTTAATGGTCTTGATCTCCTCAGCGCTCTTGATCTGCCTTAACCCTTCAACCAGGCCGTAGGTAGGCGCCAGCCCCAGAGAAGCCGCAAGCTTTTTTCGCAGCCGCTTGTATTCGGCGAAATTCAAATGTCTTTCTTCAAAACCCAGGCATTTAAAACGCATTTTAGAACAAACCTGGCTGATCTTATTGAAAAGCCCCTGGTCATACTCCTCAACTATGATCCCTTTAAGAGCTTTTCTGGCCTCGGCGGTATAGCGGGAATCAGTCAGATAAAAACATCCCCGGCTAGAGACGATCAAATAGGAATCGCGGCTGCGGTAACCGGTCAGAAAAGAAATGTTCGCCGCCGAAGACAAAAGCAAACCATCCAACCCTTCTTTTTTCAACAAAGCGCAAATCCGCTTGATTTTCGCGTTCATTTTAGTTTAACCTGTTCAAGGTAATAATGGTTACAGCAAGTCTAGTAGGGCCAGGAGGCCCAGATAATAGCTTTTCGCTCCGAAACCGAGGATGGTCCCCTTGACTACCGGGCTGATCAGGGATTTCTGCCGGAAAGCCTCCCGGGTATAGATGTTGGAAAGGTGAACTTCGACGCAAGGAACTCCGCACCCGGCAATAGCGTCCCTGACCGCGACGCTGGTGTGGGTGTAAGCAGCCGGATTGATCAGGATCCCCGCGAATTTATTTTTGGCCGAGCCGATCAAATCACAGATCTCGCCTTCATGATTAGACTGGACGATGGAAAGGCTTACTTTGTTTTTTGCGGCCAGCAGCTTTAATTGGCTGTTGATGTCTTTGAGGGCCAGCGTGCCGTAAACCTGAGGCTCTCTGGAGCCGAGCAGTTGTAAATTAGGACCGTGGATAACCAGGATTTTTTTCATGGTCTAAAATATTAAAGTTTACTGCGCTTGGTCAATAAGCATGACCGGGATTCCGTCCCGGACAGGGTAAATCTTCCCGCATTTCTTGCAGACTATCTTTTCGTCTTTTAATTCCACATCGCCTTTGCAGGCCGGGCAAGCCAGGATCTCCAATAATTCTTTGTCGATCATTTTTGCTCACCTTTAGTTTGGGTTAAATACTGCATCCTCAGCTCATAAAGCATATTTTCCAGAAGGCTGTCTTCTTCGCTGCTCAGGTTACCCTGGGTCTTGACTTTTAAAACTCCCAAAGTATCGATTATAAGTTTAGCCTGGCTGAGGTTAAGCTCTATTTTCTGGGTTACCGGATTAGCCATAGCCCCTAAAGCAATGGAAGCCTGGACGGCAAGGGTGGTAATGAAAAAACTGAAATCCGCTTCCGGGAGCTGCTCTTCCCGGGAAGTTGGAGGGCTCTCTTTATTATTATCGCTTTTTTCTTTTTCGGCCTGTTGCTTCCAGGCCTCATCGACTTTCTTCTTTTCTTCTTCCATGGCTCACCTTCGTTAAAATCAGGGGACGGTTCTCATTTTTTATCGTTAGCTCAGCTCTCAAGAAAAAATGAGAACCGTCCCCCCGTTTTTAATAGATAATTATCCCCGCGTAACCTACGACGCTGGAGAAATCCCGGCTTACATCTCCACTGGTCTGGTATTTGATCAATTGAGCTTTTTTCGCGCCCAGCTTTTTAGCGCTAACCAGCATAGCCGCGACCGGGGCAACCCCGCACATGGAAATATCGAATTTGGCAATTCTTTCCAAAAGCTTATCTTCGTTCAGTTCCAGAATAGCGTCAATAGCCAATTTATCTTTTTTTTCGGCTTCTTTTTGCGGCTCGTAATGGGTCATATCGGAACTGGCAACTATTAAAGTAGACTTGCGGATATTAAGTTTGATCACCGCGTCCGCGATCGCGGCCCCGACGGACTTTAATGCCGCGGGATTCAAGCTGGCCACACAAATCGGTACGATCTTGAAATCTTTGCGAAAATACTGTAAAAACGGCAGTTCCACTTCCAGAGAATGTTCAAATAAATGAGCTAACGAATCTTCCTGTAAATATTGCGAACCGGATAAGATCGCCTCGCCCAGCTCAACATCGATATCCAGCTCTCCTAAAGGCGTTTTCCAGGATCCGTTGCCCGACAGGCTGAAAGGTGTTCCCTGTCCGGTGTGATTGGGGCCCAGGAGGACCACATGTTCCGGGATATTGATCCGGGAAACCACCGCTCCGGCAACCGGGCCGGAATACATATAGCCCGCGTGCGGCATGATACAAGCCAGGACATCCTGTTTTCCGGATTTTGGATCCAGATAACCGGAGATCTCCGAATTCAAGTCCATTGCATTAGCCGGATAAAACTGGCCGGCGACCGCAGGTTTTCTTTGATTAAGCTTTTCCATCAAAAACGACCTCAAGCATTTTCTTGCTCTCTTTTAAATCTTCGGAGCTAGCCGGATGATGCGCTTCGATTACTTTTAATGTATCTTTTTCCACGTACGGCAGCAGTTTTTTAAAATCTATCTCGCCTCGGGAAGGCGGCTGATGGTCCGAACAGCCTATTATATTATGCAAATGCAGCCCTAAAAGAAAACCCTTGGTCAGATCCAGAAAATCCTGGTGCCGGCAAAATCCGAGATTCTCCATTAATTGAGCGTGGCCGGTATCGTGCCAGTAGCGAATTTGCGAACCTTTGAATCTTTTCAGGATTTCGGCCAATTCTTCTAAATAAGGGATCTCGCGGTAATAGAACCGGGTCTCCACTCCCAGCAATACCTTCCTGGCCGCTGCCTCGCGGTTCAATTCTTCCAGGCTTTTCAGGGCATTCTCAAAGAAAGATCCGGATCTCTCCGCCCTTTCCCGGATAATATCGGACTTCAAATCCCGGAACTCCGGGGAATCTTTGAGCCCGCGGTTGAACAACTCGATCAAATCCCTGGTCCGGTCAGGAATTTCCACCCGGCCGGTATGTAAAACCACGGCCGTTGCCCCCAGCCCGGAGGCGGTTTGAATGGTCTGTTTAGTTTGTTTTACGGCTTTAAGCCGCTCTTGTTCGTCAGACGAAGCCAGAGAATAATAATCGGGAAGCGCAAGCTCGCGCTTAACCGCCTTTGGTATGGGACAGAAATTGTGCAGGCTGATTACCTTAATCTCGAGTTTATTTACAAGGCGGGCTATCTCTTCTACAGTTTCGCTGGGCAGGTTAAAACTTAACTCGATCTGATCGAAACCCAGAGCGGAAATCTCGGAAACGATCTTCTTTCCGTCGGTATGCCGGAAAGCGTTCCAGGATGTGGACAGTGCTAGGCTCATCCTTATCGTCTTTCCCGCATCTTCTTTCTTTTTTTCTCGCTGGGCTTCTGGTAATGTTTGCGGTCCCTGAGCTCGCGCAAGATCCCTTCCTGCTCGATCTGTCTCTTGAAACGGCGCATCGCTCCTTCGAACGACTCGCCTTCTTTAATTTCCACTCTAGGCAATGTAATCAACTCCTTTCACGTTAAAATTTAATTATAAGCGACTAAATAATATATCATTAATTTTAAAGGGTGTCAACTTTAAAAAAGGCTTGGCTTTTGGGTTAAGATTTCACTTAAAACCCCCCCTGGAGTCACTTTCTTCAACCTGGCAAGGACCAGCTTATTCCTAAGGTTTTTCCGGGAGTTGATCAGCACCTTGATATAAGTATCCGTATGACCTTCCCAGAAACCGGGATTATCCGGGCTGCGGCCTTCGATCAATACCGCCATTTTTTTCCCTAGGGATTTTTGGCAAAAAGTACGGGAACAACTTTGCGCGATAATTCGCAGCCGCTTGACCCGCTCTTTAACGACGCTTTTTTGCGGGATCCCCGGGAAATTGGCCGCAGCGGTCCCCGGCCTGGGGCTGAAAGGAAAAATATGGCAGCGCAAAGGTGTGATCTTTCTGACCAGGTCCATTGTGTTAAAAAAATTCTTCTCTTCTTCTCCGGGGAAACCCACCAGAACATCGGTGGTGATCGCTACCTGCCGAACTTTTTTTCTTATCTTTTTTACCAGGTCGAGGTAATCCCAACGGGAATATTTACGGCGCATCTTCTTTAAGATCTCATCGTCCCCGCTCTGGATGGGAATATGCAGGTGGGGGCAGAGCTTCGTGGAGCTGGCCATTTTGGCGATCAGCCGGTCGGAAACGTCCCCGGCTTCAATGGAGCTCAGGCGGATCCGCAAGATCCCCTCGATCTTTTCCAGCTTTTCGATCACATCCCCGAGGTCTTTTCGAGGTTTGTGGTCACCTCCATATGAACCAAGACAGATCCCGGTGAGAACGATCTCCTTGAATCCGTTTCTCACCAATCTTTCAGCCTCGATGATTATCTCGTCTATCGGCTTGCTTCGGGACTTACCTCGCGCCAGCGGCACCCGGCAGTAACTGCAGAAATTATCGCAGCCGTCCTGGATCTTCAAGAAAGCCCGGGTATGACCTTCCAAGAAAGAAATGCCCTGTTCAGGCTTTTTACGTTTGCCGCGGAGTTTAAATACTATTTGGGTTTTGTCACGATTAGAAACAACCAGGCTCACCCCGGGCTGCGCTTTGATCTTCTTACGTTCCAGTTCGGACAAACAACCGGTAACAATGATCTTGGCCTTAGGGTTTTCGTGATAACTGCGGTGGATAAAATAAAGCGAATCTTTGTCGGCTTTGGCCGTGACCGTACAGGTATTGACCACGTAAACATCAGCGCCCTCTTTCCCCTTAACCTCCAAAAATCCAGCCTCCAGAAACCTTTCCCGGATCTCCTGGGTCTCATACTGGTTAACCTTGCATCCCAGAGTATAAAACTTAACTTTTTTCATAATATAGAAACACTTTCCATCTCAATCTGGAAACACTTTCCAAACCAATCGGGAAACACTTTCCAACTCAATCGGGACAGTGTACCTTTAACCTACTAAAAACTGTCTTTTCTAAAATTTTTGTGTTAGATTACTCGGTTTTTTGCGTCTATTATACTAAAAGGGGGTGATTCCTATGTCAATCGGATCACGATTACTAATCGAGAAAGCTTGTTATCATCTTATCATCCGCGGTAACCAGCAACAAGCAATTTTTCTTCTTGAGCGCGATTACCAAAAATTCATATCCAGTCTAAGGAAATATAAGAAAAAATACCGTTTTCTACTTTATGGTTTCTGCCTTATGCCTAACCATGTGCATTTGGTTGGCGAACCTATAGAGGCTAAAAATCTTGCTAAATTTATGCAATGTTTGAATAGATCTTACACCGCTTATTTTAATAAACACTATACTAAAGTCGGCCACCTCTGGCAGGGAAGATTTAAAAGCAAAGTTATAGTTAAAGATAGGTATTTGTTCGATTGTATTCAGTATGTTGAGTTTAATCCGGTAAGAGCTAAAATAGTTACAACAGCCGCAGATTACAGATGGTCAAGCTATAGAGAAAGGCTCCTAATTGCGGAAGCAAAAGGCAGACTGCTTAATGATATAAATATTTAACCCAAAAGACACTGTCCAACTTAGAGCGGAAGCAGTTTCCTGATTACCCTGGAAACAGTTTCCCGATTAACTTGGAAAGTGTTTCTTCTTAATGATTTAGTTCGTAGGTTAGGATCGAGGCGATGTAGAGGCAGGCGGTTTCTACCCGGAAGACTTGATCTCCGAAGGTCACCGGGATAAAGCCGGCTTGGTTTGCGGCAGCGATTTCTTTATCGGTGAAGTCGCCTTCCGGGCCGATCAAAACCAGGACCTTCTTAGGCTTGGTTTTTCCGAATACTTCTTTGAGAGCCTTGCGCTCTCCGATCAGATTCGGGATAAGTTTAAGATCGAATTCTCCTGAGTGATCAATCAACTCCTTGAAATCCGTGGCCGGATCTACAACAGGAACGCTGTTGCGCTGGCTTTGCTTGCTGGCGGTAAGAGCAATATTCACCCAACGCTTATGACGCCTGAGCCCCTTATCTTCATCCAGCTTTACGATCACTCTTTCGGTAATAAGCGGGATGATCCGGTCCACTCCCAGCTGGGTAAGCTTATCGATAATATCGTCGATCTTGGATTTTTTAGGAATAGCGCAGGCAATAACGATCTGGGTTTCGGGTAAATTCGATCGACTTTTTTTCTCCATGACCAGGAATTCCGCTTCTGTCGCCGATAAATTTTGCAGTTTTACCGAATACTCGTTACCTTGATCATCGAATATCGCCGCCTTCTCTCCGGCCTTGAACCTCAAGACATCCTTCAAATGATGCAGCTCCTTTAATTCGCAAATTTTGATCTTATTACCCTGGATGTCGGAAAATTTACAATAGAACCGGTTCATTTAAAATCCTCTCTTTGCTAATTGCAACCCCAGAAAAATTATGATCAAGCCGCATAAAACGCTTATAACTTTCAGGTATTTTTCACTGGCTCCCTTAAGAAAACCCGAAATCGCCCCCGAAAATACGCTCACTACCAACAAAGGCGAAAGATATGTGCCCAAACCGAAACAAAAAGTGAAAAACAGCGCCTGGCTCCAGTTCCGGGAAACCAAGCCGCAGTAAGAAAGCACGGTTAAAAAAGGCACACAGGGAATCAAGCCATAGATCAAGCCAAAAACAAACGGGTTTTTAAGCTGGTTCTGGGGGGGAAACTTATTGAACCGGCTTATCCAGGGAAGCTTTAATTTTTTACCCAGAATAATGAATAATCCGCATAAAACAATAAAAATCCCTCCGAATAACGACACATATCCGGGGAATAAATATTCCTGGACCATGATGCCGAGGTAATAAATTAATAGCCCTAAAACCAGGTAAACCGCGACCCTGGACAACGAAAAAAAGGAATAAAATTTAATTGCTTGAGGAATATTTTTGTTGGTTGCGGCGATAAAAGAAATCAAGAACGGCCCGCAACTGGCCAGGCAGGGACCGGAGCCGAACAAGAAACCTGAAAGAAACATACTCAAAGATATTTTTATCAATAGTCTTTCTCGGAGAAAACTTCGGCGGTGAATATAAATATCTCGGTAGATTTGTCTTTCCAGGCATTAGGGGACAAGCCAGCTTTCTGGGAGCAAAGATGGGACAAGAACTCGTCTTTGGTCCAGCCGGTCTCAGTGGCCACCTGGGGCAGGAATACTCCGCTGTTAAACCCCCTTCTCACGATCACTCCGTGCTTGCCCAATTCGATCTTTTCCGCGGAATCGACTTTTTCCAGAGGCGACAATACCGATATTTCCATCTCGATGTTCTTAAGTTCGGAAAGCTTGACCGGGCTGAAACGCGGGTCACCGGTTGCCGCTTCGATAGCCATATCCCTTACGGTAAGATAGAGCGGTTGAGTTCCGACCATATTGCCGATGCAGCCCCGGAGTTGTCCAGCTTCATGCAGGGTCACGAACGAACCCATTTCCTTGGACAGCAAAGAATCAGATTCATTTAGATCCGGTTTCTTTCCGTGTTTCAAATACGACTCGATGGATTTCCTGGCGATCCCCAGCAATTTTTTCCTCTGATCTTTATTGAGCATACCCACCTCTTTCTTTTCCTGGCCGATGGCTACGCTAGAGTAACCCACAGTCCAGTTCCCCTTAGTCTTATTTCCGGTGACTTGCGCGGAATCAGTATATTTAAGGACATTGATCTTTTTATAGCCCAGGTCGTTGGCCAGCAGCAATGCCGTTACAACGCCATATCCGCCGCAAAGTTGAAAATTTCCGGCCTTAAGCCCGTTATACAGCTTTTCGGGATCCATATCTTTTATCGCCGATAAAGTCAAAGAATCAAAATTTATAGCTTCGCTGTAATCATGGCCGTGATACATATCCGTGGAAGCCACTACCAGCACGTCTTCCCGGGAAGAAATATTCTCCCGCAAAAGATTGGCCAGGTGCTGACAAGTGGAAAATCCGCAATCGCCCAAGACAATAGCCACGATCTTGAAATCCTTTAAAGCTCTCTGCAAAAAAGGAAGCTGGACTTCCAAAGCATGCTCCTTAAGAAAAGCCCGGGGTTCAAATGAAATTTCCGGGTCCCGGCCTAATAGTTTCTTAGAAATTTCACTGTCAACAGGAATATCGCCCAGAGGAGTGCGGAACGCTGTGCCGGTATAAACCGAAACCCCGCGAAAAGCATACTGATGGCTGGGAGCTAAGATCACTATTGTTTTATACGGCTGATCCTTGATCAGCTTGTAACCGAATCCGGATACCGCACCGGAAAACTCATAGCCGGCATGAGGGCTGATCAAAGCAAAGATTTTCCCCTCAAACGGCTGAGGATCCGCCTTAGCCAGGAATCCGTCAACCTGTGCTGCCAAGATCACCGGATCAGATGGATAAAACGCTCCGGCAACATTCGGTTCTTTGACATCTTCGGCAAATGAATTAAATCCAGATAAACAAAATACAAGAATTAAAAAATAAATAACCCAAATGCGCTCTTCTGACTTGTGACATGTGACTTGTGACATACTCACTCCCACACTCCTTCGATCTTCTCGCCGCAAAACTTGCATTTGCCGTCCAGAAGATTCAGCTCCTGGACAATGTAACCGGACCGCTTGATCACTATCTTGCCGCACTTGGGGCAAAAGGTATTTTCGGCGGAATGTCCGGGAACGTTGCCGACATACACGTATTTCAAGCCGCAATTAATGGCGATCTTCCCGGCATTTTCCAGGGTTTCCACCGGAGTAGGATTCAGCCCCAAGAGCTTGTACATCGGGAAAAACCGGGAAAAATGCAGCGGCGTTTGGGCGCCGAGATTATCTTTTATCCAGATGCACATCCTGGTAATGGATTCCGGGTCATCGTTAAACCCGGACAGGACAAGATTAGTGATCTCCAAATGCACCCCTTCTTCTTTCAAAACTTTCAGGCTCTTAAGCACCGGTTCTAAAGAGCCTTCGCAAATCTTAGCGTAATATTCTTCTTTGAATCCTTTCAGGTCGATATTGGCGGCGTCGAGATACTTAGCCAGCCGGCGCAAAGGTTGCTCATTTATATATCCGTTCGAATGCATGACGTTCTTTAAACCGAGGCTGCGGGCTAATTGAGCGGTCTCCAGCATATACTCGTAGAAAACAGTAGGCTCAGTATAAGTAAAAGCCACTGCCGGGCTAAAGCTCTCTTTAGCCTTGTTCACCAGTTCCTGAGGAGTAAGTGAAGTAAAACTAAGCTCTTCGGGACGTCCCTGGGAGATCTCCCAATTCTGGCAAAATTTGCAGTTCAAGTTGCATCCCGCGGTGGCGACGGAAAAAGCGGTTTTGGAAGGCAGGAAATGAAAAAGAGGTTTCTTTTCTATGGGGTCGATATGGATAGCCACGGGTTTAGCGTAGGAAATGCTGACTAACCTGCCGTCCTGATTTTCCCTGACCCGGCAATAACCTCTTTTGCCCGGCAAGATCACGCAGTAACGCGGGCATAACTGGCATTTTACTTTTTTGTTATCCAGCTTTTGGTAGAAAAGCGCTTCGTGGACAGGAATTGCGGCGACGATCCCGGGCAGGAAAGAACAAACGCATAATAAACCCGAGAAAATAATGAGTGCGCAGATAAATCTTAAATAACTTTTCATTGCCGAGAACGGACTTGGGGTCCGCCTGAAAAAAAACTGGTGGTGTGTCCTGGAAAAAGTACGAACCTGCTATCCAGGATCAACCATTACTAACGTTTAATTTCCCGCCCGCTTGGCCGCGGGCTTCGTTGTGCCCCGCGTCACCGCTTCGCCCCGCTTGGGCGGGGCTGCGCTGGACGGCCGCCTTGGCCGGCGGCCTCTTGCTAATTTAAGTCCGTGTCCGGTTCGTCAGGCCGCTTACAACCCTTTAAAATCTTCCACTGGGCGGCATTGCCGAGCCTCTCCCGCGTAAGCCGTGAGCGCCAGGCAAAATTTTGGTGCGGGCAAAATTTTGCCCGAATTTCCCTTCTTTCAGGGGCCGGAGAGCTATTTAATTGATTCAAGAATCCTCTTAGTAAACCGAGGGATATCGTCTTTATATTTTTTTGAATGTGTAGCCACATAATAAATATCAGGATAATTACGTTTTACTTTTTCATACATGCCTAAATCACAAGTAAGAATATACGAGTTAGAAAGTATCCCTTCAGCAGCGATATAAAAATCGTTTGATTGTAGAAAACGGATTTTCTTCCTTGCTAACACTCTATATCGACTTAAAATTTCTTCTAAGGTGGGATTTATTCCCGTAAACAATACCCCGTGCAGCTCGCTCCGGAATTTATCCAGAGCCTTTAAAGCACAAGATACCTTCTTTTCCTTTTGCAGTATCTTTGAGAATACTTCGGAAAAAACATAAACAGGAATGTGAAAACGACAATTATGGGGCTCCAAGAACCCGAATATGGATTTTACTGCTTTATGATTAGGATCGCGCGGATCAAGCAGAGCTAAAACAAAAGAAGACTCTAGAAGGACAGTCGGACCTATTTTTGCTGCTTGAACTGTTAACGACGCGGTAAGCTTTGCGCTAGCAACTGTTCTTTTTCGTTTAAGATCCTTCATTACAGTGTCCAGATTTTGATTTTGTTACCGATTAAACCACTCAACCCTAAATCATTTAACTGTTTAATAAGATTCTGCTCATCCTGCTTATAAACAACAACGTGAAAAGGCACAGGCATTCTACTCTCTGTCATTATTCTATTAGAAAAATCAACGAACTCCTCTTTTGTAGTTTGAGAAAATATGTCATCCCCAACCTTAGCTTCACCGATCTGAATCACCCCATGTTGGTCTCTAGCTACAAGATCAGGAGAATGACGGCCATGCTCGCCAGGTTTTGAATAGCCTGGCAAATCAGCACTTAAAATCTCAAAATTTAACTTTGTTTTAAAATGATTTATAAGTGCAGCTATTAAGTTCTGATGTTCAGGGCTTGGATTTTGCATCTTTATTTAATTGCGCTCATTAAATTCTCGAAATCGGTAAATGACCCATTTGCCTCTTCAAAGTAATAATTCTACCACAGACTTTATCTAAAAGAAACAAAAAACCTTGAGATCGTCCTCATTTTTACTTTTCCATTATTCCTACCGCATAAGCATAGCTTCTCTTGGGATTATCTACCTTTTTCCTGGCTACAATATCAAAGGCTTTATTAACCTTCTTCTCCCCATATTTATCTGTCCTCAAAATTATGTCTTCGATTACTTCGGGATTATTTTCTTCAAAAACAATCTCCGCGTATCTCCTGGCCTTTGCATAAGCTTTCTTGCTGTGCTTCTCTTCTATTTCTTTTAGCCGCTTTTCCAAATCCTTCGGATCATACAGCTTCAAAAACCTGTAAGTCTTTGGCGCTTTCACGTCAAAAGGCTTCCCGCCTAATTCATCATATTTTACTTCTATCAACTTCTTTCTTCTTAACTCTTCCATTCCTTCGGTAAGAACATACCTACTTATGCCGCCGAACTGTTTTGTCAACGTATCGCTGCTTTCCGACCAGAACGGCTTGACATCGCTTATATCAAAATAGGCCGCATTGATAAATAAACAGAATTTAGCGCTATGAGACAGTTCCCTGTTCCAGCCAAAATCAAAATAGGCATTCGGAAATTCAAAAGCCTTCTCCTGCGGTATTTCATAAACCTCTTGATGATTTTCGTAATCAAGAAGTGTTACTACCGCTTCTTTTGCGAAATTCGGCTCAAACCTTATCAGCTTATACTTCTCATCTAATTTCTTCAGCACTTTAATAATCTGCCTTCTGTAATCCGTAGCCGTCCAGCCATCATAAATCCCCAGATATTTAGCTATGTAATCATAGGATAAAGTCAATTTAGCTTCGGGTTTATCCGCAAGTTTCCAAAGTAAGTATAAATAAACATCAAAGGCCCGTTCATCATGCGCTTTTATCATCTGCGGGGCCAAGTCGGGATCTTCAAGAAAGTCCCACCTAATAAGCGTTGACGGCCCGATAATCTCGAGATTCTTCTCTGCATTATCATCAATCTTGATTGTTTTCAGGTAAGCTAAAATTTCCTCTGCTAAACCCGTAGAATTAACTAAAAGGTTAGTCTCAATGCTCTTATCAAAAGAAGATTCCGTCCAGTTCGTGCTGCCTAATATCACTATCTTCTTATCAATCACAACAGTCTTGGCGTGAGCATATCTTACCGGTTCATCATAATAGACCTTTATTCCGGCATCCTTAAGCAGCTTATAAGCGCGGGTGCTTTTAATTTCAATATCCCAATCGCTCGGATGCTTTCGATGCACAAAATTGACATTTTGATCCAGGATAACATCCACATCTACCCCTCTATTCTTCGCCTGGACAAGTTCTTCGATTAGCTGAGCAACCTTGGAGTTTTTTCCTTCAAGAGGTTTCTCTATCGTAAACATCACCACATATATTGACTTCTCCGCCTTTGCCAACGCCTCTTTTACAGCCGGGAAGTATTTCGTGCCGCTAATATCCGTCACTTCCGCCTGATAACAAAAAGCCGTTACCCTCACTGCCATGACGGCAACGGCTGCTATGAATAGAAAATAAAACCTACTCTTCCACATCTATAGTTATCCGTTTTACTGCCAGCAAACCCTTTGTCTGGTTATCATTCACCGCATATATCTCCGACATCCTGCGTTTATATATTGCCGATTGGGAGCTGGCAGAGGTACTCTTTGGGCAACAATTGCACTTTGATGCTGAATGTCCCACGCTATAAAAGGCGCTATATAAGAAAGGGAATCTTGAGCTAGAAGTAAATTGGGAGCTGTTAAAGAAAATTCTCTAAATTGTTTTCGCGAAACCATGGCAACTATAGCATATCCATCAACTCGACCCGGAAAGAGACACCAAAGAGGAGCGTGCATTTCATCTGACTGATCGAGAGGAGTGGTGCCTTGAAAATCAAAATAAACTGGCACCGAACTTGTAAGCCAGCCTGCGGGGAAACTCCTTTCTGGAAAATTTAAAAGAAAAAACTCGCGCTTTCTCGTATACATGAAGTTCCTAGCCCCTTTACAAAAGCGTGGGTAGTCCCTCTTCAGGCGTGAACCATTAACAACCCACACCATATTTTTATAGAAAGCTTCACGGCTCTGTATCTCACTAGGCTTGATTGCAGAATACTGAAATTCTATTACAAATCCTTTATCCGTCTTTATGTCTGCGATATGTTTTTCTTTAGTTGTGGAATCGATGTGGATGCTTTCCTGCCATTCCCCAGGAAAATAATTTTTCCATGCCATGTGCCACTTCGTTTGATTCTCCCAACAAAGATCACACGAAGCTTTGCTTTTGTGTGCCCAATGCCAGATTCTTTCTGGCCCACATTTGGCAATCGTATCACTTTGGCAAAATGCACAAGTACCTCGCAGCCCTGGCTGAGCTTCGATCCTTTCTCCATTTACCAGAGCGAACTTAAATTTCATATTCTGTTCCTTCTTCCTTATTCTTCCACATCTATCGTTATCCGTTTTACTCCCGGCAAATCTTTCGTATCTTTCTCATTCACCGTATACTTCCACTCATCATAATCAAACGCTACCGCATAGCAACGCGCAATTTCTTTCCCATCAAACTTGACTAAAAATCCACCGTCGTCCATATTTGTTACCTCCTGTTAAAGTCTTTATTTCCTTCTATAATTTTAAATCCTTTTTTTTGAAGTTCTTGAGAAATTTTTTCTTTTAATTTAGAATCCACCAACCTAGGATCAAGGATAATTCCATCCAAGAAATCCTTAAAATCATTCTTAACCGGAATAAGAGAAAATTCCTTGCCCATATCTAATTTACAGTTATCTGCAATAAATCTTATTTCATCCTCAAAATCATATTTGCTTCTTTTTTCCAAATAACAACTGGCAATTGTTTTACTTTTAAAAAAAGCCATCTGATCAGCTATCGTTTTTAACAGAATATTTGCGCCATCATCATTAAAATCTAAATAACTTACTTCACCCACCCAGAATGTCTCGCTATAATCCAATATATCTTCTGGACTTTCTAATGTCCGCATAATTTTGTCTACGTTTGAAACCATAGCCACATTCTTATATTCTTTATCCTTTCCATATTCTTCCCACATTTTTCTAGATTGCTTTTTACTCCAGCATTGACAGAAAGTATCTTCAAAATACTTTTGTTCAACTATCGAACCATCTGGCAGGATGACTTTTTTTCTTAAAATAATGGAATCCAACTTATCTCCAATAAGCCAATTCTTAGGATGGCCAAAATATAAAGTTTTATTCTTAACATTCATAGAAAAATTATCCAGTGTTTCTATTCTATAAATCGGCGATAGACAATCTAAAGATTCAGGAATAACATTCCTTGCATATGATCTTACACTAAGTTTTTGCAATTCTGTAATTACTCTCTCAAGATTATCCTTCAAGTGCTTTTCTCCTTCTTTAGTTGACAAAAACTTACGAATCTTATCAAAAATTTCATTTTCCATTCTTCACCTTTCTTAAATCCATTCTTTCCCGTCAAACTTAACTAAAAAACCGCCTTCGGCCATAGACTTCTCCGTTTAAGAAAAGAACTGACTCCGTTATTCCGATTGCTTGCCTTTTATTTGTTATCTACTCCTCCTCCTCTTCTGCTTTATGTTCCCTGATTATGCGTTCCGCTTCTTTATCGTAAGATTCAGCCATTTCTCTTAATGTAACCGCAAAGCGCTGAAAACCGGCATTTTCCACATCATTCGCCTGTTTTCTACATTTTTCAGCAAGTTCTCGCTCCGGTTTGCCTGTCGGATCTACCCAATGGACTCCGCGGGAATTATACATTTCCTGAGAGAATCCTCTTCGTAGTCTATCCGCATCTACTCCATTAAAAGCTTCAGCAACATCTTTATGAATCCATAGTCCACTAGGATCATGAGGAGAATAAAAAAGGACTTTGCCGACATTTAAAAGCGCAACTTCAAGATGACCAGAAGCGATGCATTCTCTTACCACCGTCTCTAGCCATAGCTTAAATTGCCCCCCTTTAAAAGTAGCATCTGGTTGCATACCCGGGGGCGTTTTCCATCCGTCAAGTAGTTTCCACGCTTTTGATGCAATAGCCTTCTGTTCTTCACTAGGCTCTTTATTGGATTTTGTTTCTTTCTTTGAGCGATAAAGAAGACGTATAACTTCACAGAAAAAAGAAGGTTCTGCAGCTAAATTACTTTCAAGTAATTTCGGCCTTGCATTATGGTGTTCATCCAAAATTTCCAAATAACCTAATTCAATTTTACAAAGTTCATCAGGATTGACATCTTTGGAATCTTGTAACGCCTTAATAATTTCTATAATATCGTATGCATCCACTGCTTTATATGTTTCCCTGGAAGCTAGAGCGGAAAGTAGAACCTTTACTGCGCGCGCACAATTTATTGGCTGTTTATCCAATACAATTTTATTTAAACAGCTAATGGCGGCCTTTGGTCTGCCGTATTCAACTAATTTGTCTATAGCTATAGAGAGATCTTTTTCAGTCTGATATGGGTTTACACTGACTTCCCCCCAATATTCTTTTTCTGAATCCCTTAACAAATTCTCAACTCTTTTCCAAGTCTCATTTGTAAAAGGCAGGTAAATAAGAAACTTGGCAATATTGGCCTTAGACCATTTCGCTACATCTATGCCGTCAACCCAGGACCAGCCTTGTTTACGATACATGCCCCAGATGTATCCAGCAACGAATTGCGTGAGTTTACTAGACTCTTTATTTAATAAACTTGGTAAAATTGCGGAATCTATTTCTGGAGTTGCAAGAGAAGCAAGAGAAAATCCTACTTTTGAAGAAGCATCCACTGTTTCTATTAGATTAAATATTGCTTCTACTCCACCGGAATCTAATATCTGTCTTATTGCTTCTTGACGACGCACTTCGAGCTTAGCCTGTTGCGAGTCCCAATCTCCCTTATTGTCAATAAGTTCATAATCACGTTCAGTAAACAGTCTACGATGCAGATTTATGAGATCAGTAGGTACAAGAGCATTGGTAACTGTCTCAATTTTTGAGATATTCTCTGGACTAAGAGCCCATTTTGCATCAGAAAAATGTTTATGCCTAGTTATTAACTCTGTTAAACTCATCCAAAGACCAACTCGTTCCCCTTCAGGTTGTGAGGTGATTTCTGTTGAAGAAAGAAAAGATAATATTTTATCAAACGATTCCGGAGGTAAATGATGCAAATGTTGAACCATCTCCGTAAGCTTAGGGATATTACCTTTTGCCATATCGATAGCAAGATCTACGTAAAATAGAATTTGATCCCGATAATCTTTAGAAACGATCGTTTTATTCAAATTTTCTGGGATCTTTTTCCGCCAAATTGGTTTAGCTGAACCCGAAGACATCTGATGCTGATTGGGCAATAGATTCAAAAGAAGTTTCCAACAAATTTCCGATAACTCCTTCTGAAGCGTTTTAACAGCCGTTTTTCGTTTATCAATCGGGGCCATCGTTTGGGGCAACCATGGGAGAAAGATCGTGGTAAGTGAATTTGACGGCCTATTAGCCCAATTACCACCCGGATCGCGAGAAGCTAACTCCCCCAAGATCACAGTAACACGGACTAAAAACTCTTCTTCCCAAGCTAAAGTTTCAAGAGCCCATAGCAATCCTGTTAAATAATTGCTACCCAATACTCCCTTGCCTTCTTGAGAAAAAAGCATATCAAACGGACAAGGAGTTTTCTTCAAGGAATTTTCCACTGCATCTAAGAATTCATTAGGGGCTGCTTCTGCCAATAAAGGAAGCAAGTTGTTTAAACTACCCCAAAGTAACCAGTCGGCATCTCTAAAAATCTCTCGAATTGCCAAAATGGTAATCGTTTCGGGTTTACCCGATGAACAATTAACCAGCGCTTTTGGATAACTGCCAAGAATTGCCAAACTTTCAGCGAGGCCTTTTCGTAAATTGAGTGAGTGTTTCATTACCTTCCCATGGATACTAGCAGCATATCTTTCTTCAGGGGCAAGTTCGAACTTAGGATCACGTTCGCTAAGGACAGTAACAACGCATTGTTTAAAAATTTCAAGAGTTTCATCAAAAATCCTTGGTCCTAATGCTTGCCATAAATCCTTTCGTTTAATTACAGACCAAATCCCATTTTTTATTGTGATGGGACTTTCAGGAATCTGAAGAACTTCGCGAATTTTAGGAATCCACATTGAATAATTGCCTTTTGTAAGTTGCCCCACGATATTCTTATCTGCGTCTGAACTCTCATTCCAGTATCCGATAAGGCTAGCAAACGCCAATTCATGACTATAAGCCTGTTGATTCCAATCAAC
The DNA here is from genome assembly GCA_026387435.1 of Candidatus Omnitrophota bacterium. Lineage (GTDB taxonomy): Bacteria > Omnitrophota > Gorgyraeia > Gygaellales > Profunditerraquicolaceae > JAPLLS01. Next base: position 952 of record JAPLLS010000128.1, on the reverse strand, counting down.
CGTCTGTATTGGCGTTGGGACCAACTCTTCAGGGATAATTGCTTTAGCCTTCCCCCGGAATTCAAACCCAATTTCTTTGCTGACTGAATCAAAATCTAACTCGCCGGCATTCTCGTTGACTCGTTCAACTTTGTCTAGAATTTGAGTCCACAAAGCTTTAGCATTATTTTGAGAATATTGTCCAATTAAGGTAAGCAAGAGTGACAAAATAATACCTTCAAAATCCAAGTCATAAATAAGCAAATTAAAGCTTTTCAAGAAGCGCCAAATTTCCTCATCAGTAACAGCAACACCATTGTTAGCTTTCTTCAATAGAGTTTGAAATACTTTATATTTATTTCTTTGGTGGTTACTGGTAAATTTGCCTAGTTTAATTCTATTTTGAAAATCTTCCAAAGTATTAGTATTCTTTGCTTGTTGAAGCAAGTTGCGAACCCCTTCCGTATCACTTGCACTTAGTAGCATACACGATCAAATCATCGATATTAAATCCTTGATGTTTACCTTGGAGTTTAATTTTACTAATTGGCCAGGATGGTAAACAAGGAGAAAAACCTCCTACTAGCATCGAGACAACAAAAGATGCCTGAACACGGTTTTCAAAATGAGTACCAAGTCCACCCGTAGATGCTGGATTGCTAAGTTGCTTAGCTGCGCCACACATATTTCTTTTTGTCTTTCTTCTTGTTTTTTGATCCTGAGAAATTTTTTTCTTCATTGTTTGCCTGAAACTCTTAAAACTGATTCTAAATAACTTTAATTGCATAAATAACTTACTACAGCTTATCTCTTCTGGGAGACACCTCAAAAAGTAAGCCTACCAATCTTTAGGCAGATGATTATACCCTAACTTATAACCTCTGGTATAACCAAGTAAGACAGCAGTATAAATCTCCTTATCAGCCATTCCAGAAGGTTTATTTGCGTATAAGTTAGGCAATTGTTCACTAAT
>JAPLLS010000100.1 GCA_026387435.1 Candidatus Omnitrophota bacterium | reverse complement strand
CGGTAATGGCTTCGGATTTGAGGGCCTCGGCTTGCCTGGTTTTGGCCGGGTTAGTGGCTAAGGGTGTCACTCAGATATCCCGCATCTACCATCTGGAACGGGGATATGAGAATATGGAAAGAAAACTCGAAGCTCTGGGTGCCAAGATCTGGAGAGAAAAAGAATAAATGGTCTTAATGATCGATAACTACGATTCTTTTACTTATAACCTGGTGCAGTACCTGGGAGAACTGGGCGCTAAGGTCATGGTTTTTCGCAACGACAAGATCACCGTAGATGGGATCCGTAAATTAAAACCTGCGCATATCGTGATCTCTCCAGGCCCCGGCCGGCCGGAAAGTGCCGGGATCTCCTGCGACGTGATCAGGGAATTCGCCGGGAAGATCCCCATTTTGGGAGTCTGCCTCGGCCACCAGTGTATCGGCCAAAGTTTCGGAGGCAGGATAATCCGGGCTAAAAAATTGATGCACGGCAAGACCTCCCAGATTTATCATGATAAAACCGGCATCTTCGCCGGGATAAAGAGTCCTTTTTGCGCGACCAGGTATCATTCCCTGGTCGTTGAGAAAAAAAGTTTTCCTAAAGACCTGGAAGTTATCGCTTGGACCTGTGATAATGAGATCATGGGCTTAAAACACCGCAAGCTTGCTGTTTGGGGCGTTCAGTTCCACCCGGAGTCGATAATGACCGAAAGCGGAAAGAAGCTGCTGGGTAATTTCCTGAAAATATGATATTAGAAGCGACTGAAAAAGTCAGGCAAAAAACAGACCTTAGCCGGGAAGAGATGGCAATGGTAATGAGCGAGATCATGACCGGAAACGCCGATACCGCCCAGATCGTGCAATTCCTCGAGGCTTTAAGCGCTAAAGGCGAAACGATCGAGGAGATCACCGCCGCGGCGCAGATCATGTCCGGCCACGCGGTGAGGATCTCTTCTAAAAAAGAAATTGTGCTCGATACTTGCGGCACCGGCGGGGATAAAAAAGGGACATTCAATATTTCCACGATTACGGCTTTTGTGGTTGCCGGCTGCGGAGTTACCGTGGCTAAACATGGTAACCGCGCGGCGTCAAGTTTATGCGGCAGCGCGGATATCCTGGAGGCTGTCGGGGTAAAAATAAACATGTCCAAGGAAAAGGTCGAGCGCAGCCTGGATGAGATCGGAGTGGCTTTTCTTTTTGCGCCCAATATGCACCCGGCGATGAAGCACGCGATGGAAGCCAGGAAACAGATCGGCAAAAGGACCATCTTTAATATTTTAGGGCCGCTGTGCAATCCGGCCAAAGCCACTCACCAGCTGCTGGGAGTGTTCAGCCCGGAACTGGCCCCGGTTATGGCCGCGGTTTCCGGTAATCTGGGGGTAAAGCACGCTCTGGTCGTGCACGGAAAAGACGGTTTAGACGAGATCACCACCACCGATAATACTTTGATCAGCGAATTCGTTAATGGTAAAGTCGATAACTATGAAATATCTCCCAAGGATTTCGGGATCAGGTTAGTGCCCCCTGAAGATTTGCTGGGAGGCTCGGCTCAGGATAATGCCCAGATAATGCTGGAAGTTTTGAATTCCAAGTCCGGGCCGGCCAGGGATATCGTGATTTTAAATTCCGCGGCCGCGCTCTACGCCGCGGACCGGGTAAGTTCGATCAAGGCGGGTCTCAACCTGGCTATGGACTCTATCGATTCCGGAAGGGCTTTACGCAAACTGGCTTTTTTAAAAGAATTATCCAATGAAAAAAACTGACAGCCTTAAAGAGATCGTAATTAAAAAGAAAGAAAGGATCTTGCTGGCTAAGCAGAATCTTCCCGAAGAACAGATCAAGAGCCAATTAGCCGCACTTCCGGCGACCAGGCCTTTTATCGAGGCGATCAATAAGCCCAAGGCTATAACCCTGATCGCGGAGATAAAGAAACAGTCGCCTTCAGCCGGAGTGCTCAGGGAAAATTTCGACCCTCTGGAGATCGCCAAGTCTTACCAGCAGGCCGGGGCCCAGGCGATCTCGGTGTTGACCGAAGAGGATTTCTTCGCCGGAGCATTGTCATTCTTGAATCTTATTAAGGCTGAGGTAAGTTTACCGTTGCTGCGCAAAGATTTTATTTTGGAGCCTTACCAGGTTTATGAATCCAGGTTTTACGGAGCGGATGCCATCCTTTTGATCGCCGACATTTTGTCCAAGGACGCTTTGAGCGAGCTTATCGCTTTAGCGGATACTCTGGGGATGGATTGTTTGGTTGAAGGCCACGACGAAAAAGAAATAAAGAAAATATTGAGTTTGAAGGTTGCGCCGACGGAAATTCCCGGGGCAAAGGCTCCTTTAAAACCGGCCGCTAAAACAAAAGCCAGAAAATCCGTGGAATTCGTCCTGGGGATAAATAACCGCGACCTGCATACTCTGGAAACGGATACTAAAACCACGGAAAAACTTTACCCATTAGTGCCTAAAGACAGGGTTGTGGTGGTGGAGAGCGGACTAAAGACTTATCAGGATATTTTGTTTCTTAAGATACTCGGCGTTAACGCCATTTTGGCCGGAGAATCGCTTTTGAAAGCTCCGAATCTGGATGTCGCGGTCCAGGATCTGATGGGATGGTAAAAGTCAAGATTTGCGGGATAACCGATAAAGCTGATGCCCTGGCCGCGGCGGATTACGGATGCGACGGGCTGGGATTTATTTTTTACAAGAAAAGCCCGCGCTATATAAGCCCCGGGAAAGCAAGAGAGATAATTTCAGCTCTTCCGCCGAGAGTGGTCAAGATCGGGGTGTTCGTCAATAACCGGGAAAAATCGATCAAAGCGATCGCCCGGGAATGCCGGCTGGACATGCTTCAGTTTTCCGGCAGCGAGACTCCGGAATTCTGCCGAAGGTTTAAAAATTTCAAGGTTATCAAAGCTTTCAAGGTAAAAAATAAGATAAATTCGGCTCAAGTCCTGCGTTACCGGACTTTCGCGTATTTGTTCGACACTTTCAGCCCCGGCTATTTCGGGGGAACAGGCAAGACTTTTAACTGGAAGTTCCTGGCTTCGGACCTGTCCGGGCTAAAATCACCGATATTCTTAGCCGGCGGGCTCAATGAAAAAAACGTCTTGGAGGCCGTGAAGACCGTTAATCCGGCCTGGGTCGACGCTTCCAGCAGTCTGGAAACCAGTCCTGGCAAGAAAGATCTTGATAAAGTCAAAAGATTCATAGCCAGAGCGAAATTTAACAGTTCTTTTTTTGATTTAAAAACCGGAGGGTGGAATGCACAAGCCAAATAAGATTTTGTTAAGCACTGGGATGTTTTTAGCCGGGATCTTTTTATTAAGCTGCCCGGTTTTTGCCCAGCAGTCCAAGACTTTTGATCATCGGCAGCTTAAGTACACGGTAAAGTACCCGGCGGATTACCAGCTCAAGCCTTTAGGCCGGGTGATGGTTTTTGTTTCTCCGGATGTCGACAAGAAGAACGGATTCGCCGCGAATGTCAATGTCGCGGTTGAGTCTTTATCCGCTCCGGTCATGAAACTTGACGATTTTCTCAATGGGGCCAAGAAAAATCTGACCCTCGGCGGCAGCGGGGTAAAGATCCTGGAAGAGAAGAAAGATAAGCTTTCCGGGGCGGATGCTTATAAAATAATCTATACCTCCAAGCAAAAGAAAACCAATTTCAAACTGTTGCAGGTCATCGCCATTCATAAAGACAAGGCTTTTGTGGTTACTTACACCGCTTTGGCTGAGCTGTTCGACCGCGGTCTGGCCCAAGCTAATTCAATAATCAAATCACTGAAATTTACGGACTAGCAATTTAGCGTTTACAACGGGAAAGGAATTAAGAACACATGGCTCTCTCCGGACTGGATATTTACAAATTGTTGCCCAAGACTAATTGCAAGGAATGCGGATTTCCAACCTGCCTGGCGTTCGCCATGCAGCTGGCCAAGAAAGCGGTCAGCGTCGAAAAATGTCCCTCTGTCAGCCCGCAAACCAAAGCTGCTTTGGACGCGGCCAGCCAGCCGCCGATAAAGACTGTGAGTTTGGGGTCCGGCGATTCCAAATTCGATATCGGCAACGAAACCGTGATGTTCCGCCATGAGGAAAAGTTCCGCAATCCCTGCGGGATAGGCTTTATAATCGAGGATAGTTCAAGCGATGCCGAGATAAAATCGAAGATCGCCAGGATCAACAGTTTGAGTTTTGAGCGGGTAGGCCAGAAGCTGGATGTCAATCTGGTGGCCATAAAGCAGACCAAAGATCCTGTGAGATTCGTGCAGGCGGTTAAATTAGCGGCCGCGAACACTAAATTAGCCGTGGCTTTGATCAGTAATGACCTTCAGGCTTTAAAAGAAGCCTTGGTTCTGGTTAAAGACAGAAAGCCTTTGATCTATGGGGCGGACTCGAGCAATTTCGCGGAAATGGGAAAACTGGCTAAGGAGTTCAACGCCGCTTTGGCGATCAAGGCCAAGGATCTCGAAGATGCCGTTAACTTAACTCAGGAATTAGCTAATCTCGGGGTCAATGACCTGATCATTGATACGGGCGAGAAAAATATTTCAGATAAGATCTGGGATCTGACCCAGGCCCGGAGGCTCGCTTTGAAAAAATCCACGCGCAGCCTGGGGTATCCGGCAATGGTTGTGATCAATAAAGATGATCCGTATGAAGAAGCAATGGAGGCGGCCACATTTATCCTTAAATACGCTTCGCTGGTTTTGATCAAGGGTCTGGAAACCTGGCAGGTCCTATCGCTGCTTACTTTGCGCCAGAATATTTACACTGACCCGCAAAAGCCTTTGCAGATCGAGCCTAAGGTTTATCCCATCGGCGCTGTGGGAAAGAATTCGCCGGTTTTAGTTACCACCAATTTTTCGCTTACTTATTACACGGTGGTTGGAGAGGTGGAAGCCAGCAAAGTCCCGTCTTACATCATCAGCGTGGATACGGAAGGGATGTCGGTTTTGACCGCCTGGGCCGCCGAGAAGTTCACCCCCGAGAAAATTTCCGATACCCTGAATAAATTAGAAGTTGGCGGTTTGGTCGGCCATAAAAATCTGGTCATTCCCGGATACGTCGCGGTGATGAGCGGCGATCTGGAAGAGCAGTCCGGATGGAAGGTAGTCGTAGGGCCTAAGGAGGCGGCAGGATTACCGTCGTTTCTTAAAAACCTCTAAACAAAAAGTTTTTAGATTTATTTGTATATCGGATTTTGCGGGTGGCAAGGCACGGTTGGAGGGGCGTAAAGGCGAGGAGCGGGCAGGGATCACCAGCAAGCTAAATTATCGGTGAGAGCGACGAGCCGACCCGAGCGCAGATTTGCCTCGCAGGGGCAAATCAAGCGTCCCCGGAAACCGCGCTTTGACAGGACCCGCAAAATTTTAATAGACAGAATATAAATGGAAAAATTCAAAGTTACATTCAAGCCTGATAATAAGACCGTGACGGTAGAGAAGGACCGGACGATCCTTTCTGCGGCGATCTCCGCGGGGATCAGTATTAATTCGCCCTGCGGCGGGGACGGGGTTTGCGGCCGCTGTAAGGTCAAAGTCATAAGGGGCAAGGTCGTTTCCCAGCCCTCGGGGCTGATCCGTGAAGAGGACCGGAACAAGGGGATCCATCTGGCTTGCATTACTTCGGTTTTAAGCGACGTGGAAGTAGAGGTTTTGGCTGAAGCGAGGCTGGATTCGCAGAAGATCGCTCAGTCCGAAGAGATCGAATACCAAGAGTCGCAGTTCAAGCAGTTCAGCCGCAAGGCAATGACCAGGAAAGTTTTTCTGGAACTGCCCCGGCCGACCTTGCAGGATAATATCAGCGACCTGGACCGGATCCTGCGCGAG
>JAPLLS010000117.1 GCA_026387435.1 Candidatus Omnitrophota bacterium | reverse complement strand
TGTACGAATTCCTGGACAGGTTGGTCAGTGTTGCGCTTCCCCGTATCCGCGACTTCCGCGGGGTACCTACCGAGTCTTTCGATCAGGCGGGCAATTACGCTTTAGGTTTGCCGGATCAGACGATATTTCCCGAGATCGAGTATGACCGGATCACCAGGGTCCAGGGGATGGATGTCATATTTGTAATCAAAAATTCGAAAACCAAGGAGCAGTCTCGAGAGCTATTAAGGCTCTTTGGAATGCCTTTTAAAGAGAAGGAATAACGATGGCGAAGACTTCGCAGATAAACCGATGGAAAAAAACTCCCAAATATTCTACGCGCAAGTATAACCGTTGTCCCATTTGCGGAAGGTCAGGCGGATTCTTGCGCAGGTTCAAGCTCTGCCGCATCTGCTTCAGGGAGCTGGCTTGGCAGGGGTTGATTCCCGGAGTAAAAAAAGCCAGCTGGTAGACAGCGGGTTTAAAGTTAAAGTAATCAAAATCAGAGGAGCATAAGTAAATGTCTAGAACCGATTTAATCGCGGAAGTATTCACCCGGATCAGAAATGCCATCATGGCCAAAAAGGTTAATCTGGATGTTCCTTCATCTACGATGATCAAAGCGATCCTGGCCATCCTGAAAAAGGAAGGTTATATCGACGACTTTAAATTCATCGAGGACAAGAAACAGGGCACCTTAAGGATCTATCTTAAGTATGTCGCCGGCAAGCCAGCGATCACCAAGATCAGACGGGTTTCCCGTCCGGGGCTGCGTTTGTATGTCAAGAAAGACAAGGTCCCTACGGTTTTAAGAGGAAGGGGCATTGCCATAGTTTCAACTTCCCAGGGATTGATCACCAATGTCGAAGCTAAAGAAAAAAATTTAGGCGGAGAAGTCATAGGATATATCTGGTAAATTGAACAACAAATTTTAACGGAGTCAATTTAATGTCAAGAATCGGAAGAAAACCTGTAGCGATACCAAGTGGAGTCAAGGTTGAGATCAAAGAGGGTACGATCTTTGTCGAGGGGCCTAAAGGGAAACTTTCCCGCGTTTTGCCGGGCCGGACCAATGTCGAGATCAAAAACAATATAGCTAATGTTACCCGCCAGGGCAACATCGCTTCGGATAAAGCCCTGCAGGGGCTTATTCGCGCGCTTCTGGTGAATATGGTCAAAGGGGTTACCGAAGGCTATGTTAAAGAGCTGGAGATCGTCGGCGTGGGTTTTAAGGCCGCGGTTCAGGGAAATAATCTTAAATTGGAAGTCGGCTATTCGCATCCGGTGAATTTCACGGCACCGGAAGGGATCAAGATCGAGACTCCTAAAGCGACCCAGGTCGTCATCCGCGGTATCGATAAAGAGAAGGTCGGCGAAGTAGCGGCGGAGATCCGATTAGTTTATCCTCCGGAGCCTTATAAGGGGAAAGGCATTCGCTATGTCGGCGAATTCGTCAAGAAGAAGGTCGGAAAAGCCCAGGCAACCACAAAATAAATCATTAGAGGAAGATATAAGTCATGAAAAACAAAAAAGAAGCGTT
>JAPLLS010000066.1 GCA_026387435.1 Candidatus Omnitrophota bacterium | reverse complement strand
AGACGTGGTCAGGCATGAACTGGTGCAAAAAATAATCGAGGCTTATGAAAAAGCAGACCATAGTAGAGAAGCTTAGAATAGACCCCCAAATCCTGGGGATCTCGAATAAGATGCTGACTATTTTTGGCTATGCGCTGGCGGCAATAGGGCTTTTTGCCTTTAGCTACCTGATCCGGCTGAATTTAGTGATCCCGATATTTTTACTGGTCCTGGTCATCTATATGAAATTTATGCACCGGGAATTGAAGAATTCCTATAATCTCCTGCACTTATCGTTATTATACCTGATCATTTTTTCCTCCAGCTATTTTTTGGTCACTAAACAGGTATCTTTGCTGCTCATTCCTTTTGCGGTAGTGCCGATGCTCTCCGCATTGTTATTTAACGACCGGATCGTCATTTTGATCATCACCGTAGCCGGAGCAATCACAATTTCCCGCTTTAGCCCCGATCTGCACTCTATCGGGGTGATGTTCTTGACCAGCGGACTGGTTTCCGGGATCCTGGTTTTTGGCGCCCGCCGGCGCAATACTATCATCAACTGCGGCCTGGCAGTGGGAGTTGTCCAGGCAATAACATTTTTTCTTATTGAGCATATGAGCTTTGCTGACCCGGCCAGGTACCTGGTTCTGGTGCTAAACGGCCTGGCCAGCGCGGTGATCGTCCTGGGGGTATTGCCGATCTTCGAATATCTTTTCGGCAAGATCACCAACATCGAATTGTTGGAGCTGGCGGATTTCAATAATCCCCTTTTAAGCCGGTTGATGCTGGAAGCGCCGGGAACATATCATCACAGCCTGATCGTGGGCAACCTTGCCGAGGCTGCCTGCAAGGCGATCGGCGCTAATGCCTTGCTGGCGCGCATCGGCGCGTATTACCACGATATCGGCAAGCTTCAAAAGCCGGAATATTTTACCGAGAACCAGAATATAAAGATTAATGTCCACGAGGACCTGGCTCCCAACATGAGCAAACTGGTGATCATGAACCATATCAAGGAAGGAGTGGAGCTGGCCCAAAAAAACCGGCTTAATCCGCAGATCATAGATTTTATCCAGCAGCACCACGGCAAAAGCCTGGTTTATTATTTCTACCGCCGGGCGCTGGAAGATACCGCCACCGAGGAGGCGATAACCGAAGAGGGGTTCCGCTATCCCGGCCCTAAACCTTCCAGCAAAGAAACCGCGGTGGTCCTTTTGGCTGATTCCGTGGAAGCCGCGACCCGCGCGCTCAAAGAGCCCACAGCCGCGCACATCGAGGAAACCGTGCACAGGATCATCAATAATAAATTTATCGACGGACAGCTTGACGAATGCGACCTGACTCTAAAAGACATGGAAATGATCTCCACGGTTTTCGGCCGTATCTTAAGCGGAATTTATCATTCCCGGATCAACTATCCTGAGGCAAGAAGTGAAATTATTCATAAAAAACCTGCAAAAGAAGATTCCCGTCAGCCGCCCGAAAATAAAACAAGCGGTTCTTAAGGTTCTCTCGCGGGAAATTAGCGTCAAAGCCGGCGAGATAAACATCAGCTTTATCAGCGACTCCAAGATCAGGAAATTAAATGCCCTTTACCACAACCGGAATTATCCCACAGACGTCCTGGCATTCGATCTGTCCGTCGATAAGAAGAATCTCATCGTTGATATTTACATTTCCGCCGACACGGCCGTAAAAAACTCCAGAATTTTCCGGACCGAGCCTAAAACCGAGCTTTATTTGTATGTCATCCACGCTATGCTGCATATCGCAGGATATGACGACCATAGCCTCAAAGAAACCAGTTTAATGCGCAAGAAAGAGGATACCTACCTTAAATGGCTATTATCAAAACCGAAGCAATAGTTCTGAAGCGCTATGACCTGCGGGAAACCTCGCTTTTAGTGACTTTTTTCACGCTTGATTTCGGCAAAGTCACCGGTGAGCTTAAAGGGATCAGGACCGACCCCAAGAAATTCGCCAGCCAAGTCGAAGTTTTCTCGCACAACGAAATAATCTTTTACCAGAAAAGAAATTCTTCGGTCCATTTGGTCAGTCAATGTGACCTGAAAAACGGATTCATGACCATCAAGCAGAATATGCCCTCGATCGCCGCGGCCAGCGTTATCGTCGAGCTTTTAGACGGAATAATGCCCCAGGAGGATAAAAACGAAGAAGTCTTCCGGCTGGCGGTCTCGGCGCTTTCCGAATTGACGGCTGGAAACGCCGAGAAGATCACCACGATGTTCAAGATCAAACTGCTTTCTTTATCCGGCTTTAAACCGCATCTCGATTCCTGTGTTTCCTGCGGCTCGAGCGTGGCGGCCATGCCTAAATTCAGTTTGAACCTGGGCGGGCTTTTATGCCCGAAATGCAACCCTAAAGACACAACCTCCAGGTCGATATTCAAAGGCACGGTGGCCACGATCCTGCATATCGAAAGAAATGACCTGAAAAACAACCTGGGTTTGGGGATGAACCCCCAGATCAAGAAAGAACTGGACCTGGTTTTGAATTCATTCCTGAATTTTCATCTTGGCCGTGATTTAAAATCGCAGAGGACGATCAATAAACTGGAAATCGCGGGAGCGATGGGCTAGCACAACCGTCCCCAGTTTTTCAGCAGGAGGTTTTTATGAAAATAGCCGTAATCGGACCAGGAGCAACGGGGTGTTTGTTTGCCGGGGCAATGGCGCGCAAAGGCCAGGAAGTCTGGGTCCTGGATAAGGATCCGCAGCGCGCCGCCAAGATCAACAGCCAGGGCATAATCTGTGAAGGTGTTTCCGGAAATTGGAAGGCCGCGGTTAAAGCTACTACAGATCCTAAAGATATAGTTGAACCTGACCTGGTGGTCATCTGCGTTAAAACTTACGATACCAAGTCCGCGGCCATCAGCGCTAAAGCTTTATTAGGGCCGGAAACATCGGTCCTGACCCTGCAGAACGGGATCGGCAATATCGAGCTGATCAGCGAGGTGGTCGGGCCGGAGAGAGTGATCGGCGGAGTGACTAACCTGGGAGTTACTCTTATAGACGTCGGTAAAGTCCGGCACGCCGGGAAAGGCGAAACCGTGATCGGCAGGCTGGACGGATCGATCACCGTTGACCTGCGCGAGATCCGGGAAGCTTTCATTAAAAGCGGGTTTGAAAC
>JAPLLS010000120.1 GCA_026387435.1 Candidatus Omnitrophota bacterium | reverse complement strand
GCGGTCCTGGGTCATGCTCCCCATTCGTTCATTCCTGCCTGCCGGCAGGCAGGCGTTTTCAATTCGTTGATAGCTGTGTGGTGTCCAGGGATGCTTATTTTCTCCCGCTCCTCCCCTTGCCCCGCATCTCTTTCCGGTGATTATTGTCCTCATTCTTGATCGTCCTGGCGTTTTTCCGATTGATCTCCGCCCTACAGTGCGGGCAAAAAACGCTTCCCTGGGCAACTGTTTTGCCGCACTCGCACTTCACTGAAGCCTTATGCCTTAATCCGCTCATGTTTACCCCCTTGTTTCAACGGCCGCACGCAGTTTTCGTAGATTTCGATCTTGGGGTTAGAATAGGTTGGCATTGCACGCAATTTTACTCTTATTTTTTACAAAAAGCAAATTTGAACACGGCGATTGGTCTTGGGTCCTGCCTGCCTGCCGGCAGGCAGGCGGTCATAGGTCTTATTATTTAACTTTTCAACCCCTCCAAAATATCGATCATCGCCTGCGTATCGAGCTGACAATATTCCTCAAGCGCCGCGCGGACCTGCTGGCGGTCCTTTTCGTCAATATTATCGCCGAACGTGACCCTTTCGTACTCCCGACTGGCCGTCCCCCCATCCGCTATCTCCATCCCCTCATAACTCGTCTTCGTCATCGCCGGCAAAACATCCTTGAGCGAACAGCTCCCCCCTTGCGCCGGATGATAATAATAGAATTTCCTGAAAGGGACCAATAGGTCCGCAAACCGCATCCGCAGTTCCTCAAACCAGCTTTTATATTCCGGATAAGCTTCCGCCGCGTCTTCCAAACAGCCGATCTCAAAACTCATGCTGTAAGCTAAGATCGTGCCCTTGTCCCCCAAAAGAGCCTTCAATCTCTTAAGTAACTCGGGCCGCGGATCGGTGTCTCCCGGGGCCAGATAGCCGTGATGGACCGGCTTTGCCCCCTCTTTTGGAATGACGTGCAGGGAGAACTGGAAAAAGATATTCTCAAAAGGATGGGTAAGATCATAAGGGGGTATCGCCGACGATAAGGTCTCAAAGTCCAGAAAATAAAGCGGGTATTTCAGCTCGCCCAAAAACTCTCCTATCTCTTCCCTGTCCACATGCGCTTTACCCGTTTGATGGCTTTTTATCTGGATAAGCTGGTTTTCGCTCAGCCAATCTTCGATCGGAATATCGGTTATCTTTAAGATCCCCTCATCCAGCAGGTCGAACAATTTAGCCTTCTTCCCGCGCAGCTGGAAGATATCGTCTGCCGGCAAAAATCCCCAGCAGAGCTCTTCCAGCGGACAGCCGTACGGCTTGCCGCATTGCGGGCCGATCTTTACTTTTGGCTCCTTCCCGGAGATCACCTTAAGCATTTCTTTTATTGATCTTTCGAGGCCGGGTCCATAGGGCTTGATCTCTTTGGTAATATCTTCCTTTTTGAACAGCTTCTCAGGCTCTATCTCCCCCATCCGGATATATTTGTTGTCGATATGCATGAGAAAACATTTGCGTATATTAAGCCCGGCGCCGGTGTAAACATACTTCTGGAACGCGACATCCGGATAATGCTCTTCCTTTACCTCCGCTCCGCTCTTGACTTCGACCAGGTCCCACTCATCCTTCCCGACCGGGACCAGAATATCGGGCAGAGCGTAGGCGCGACCGTAAGTTAAGCCGGCTTCAAACAGCGGCTTGCGCAGCTTGGCCGCTTCCATAGACTTGGCGTGCATCTTCTCCGGCATCTGCTCGCGCTCAAGCTTAATCCCGTCCGGAAATAGCTTGCGGGCCATTTCCCCAACGCGATTCCCCTGGTCAAAGATCGCCTGCTTCGCCGCGTCCGGCTCCGGG
>JAPLLS010000016.1 GCA_026387435.1 Candidatus Omnitrophota bacterium | reverse complement strand
ACTGAACGACTTCGTCGATAGTTAAAACCAGGCTGTCGCCTTCCTGGGGACGGGCCATCTTCTCATTAAGATTGATCTTTTTGCTGCGCGCGTCCCTTAATAACAGCGCCCATCCGGGAGAGCCTTTGAGATATTGATCGTAATATAATTCCAGCCCCTCCTGCCCTTTGTTGTCAAGACCGGCAAAACCGATGCTCTGGCTGGTCAGATAGCCGTTAGGATAACAGCGTTTAGATTCCTTAATAAAACTTATCCCTTTAAGATTCAAGGCCCTGATCGCCTCGCTCTGCTGCGAACTGATCTTGCGGGCCAGCCAAATAAAAGACTTTGGCCGGGATAATCTGCCTTTCAAAAAATCGGAATCGAGGTTTAAAATCCTGGAGAGTTCCCGGGTAATAACCGTTTTATCGGTTTCCGATATTTCTTTGGGAGCGGCATAGACCGAATCGCAGGCCAGGTTAACCGCCTGGGGCTTGAGGTTAGTGTCGTAAATAGTGCCCCGGCGAGGCTCCAATTCCATAAAAAAATTATGCTGTTTCTTGGCGATTTCCCCTAGATATTGCGAACGGAAGAACTGGATATAAAGAAGGCGGGTTAACGAAAGGATAAATAAGACAAAAAATATTAAGAATGCCGCTTGGGTCCTGCGGCGGTAATCAGATATGTACACAATTATATAAAATTAGATGCCGAGCCTTTTTACTCGGACCTGAGAGTTAAAATAGAGTTAATAGTCTTTGCCTCAGCCTGCCCCTTGATCCCGAAAATGCGCGAGGCAAGAGTCGTCCGGAGAGAAACGCCTTTTTTGGCGAACCTTACGCCTTCAACGGGCTTGGATAATTTCACCAGACAATAACTATTAGGCATCTGGAACTCGCCTGCCCCGGAAACGCTTGATCCTATCTTTACCAAAGATGTATTCTTCTTTAGATTATATCTTAATACGGAATTTTCATCAAGCAATTCCTGGAAGCGGGTCAATTTTTTCTGAGAATCGTAGGCAAGGCAAACGGTCTTGGTCTGCTGCCAGACATAAAGGAGGGAAAATGAAGTCACCAAAAATGCCAAAGATAGGAATTTAGTCAGTCTCATATTTTCTCTGCAACCCTGAATTTAGCGCTGCGGCTTCTGGGGTTGTCCTGGGTTTCCGACTCCTTGGGAGTCAGGGGTTTGGGTGTAAGTATTTTTAAAGCCCGTTCTGAGGCAAATTTTTTAAAAGCGAATTTAACTATCCGGTCTTCCAGCGAATGGAAAGAAATAACGCAGATCCTGGCACCCGGATTTAAAAACCCGATGGCCTTGGTTATCGCAAGCTCCAACGACTCCAGCTCGCGGTTAACCGCGATGCGCACCGCCTGGAACGTCCTGGTCGCCGGATGTATCCGATAATGAAAACGCCTGTACTTAGACGGGATCGCGCTTATGACAATATCGCTTAATTGCCCGGTAGTGTTTATCGGGTGGCGCACTCTTTCCTGAACCACCAGGCGGGCTATACGGTTATGCCATCTTTCCTGGCCGAAATCCTTTAACAGTTGGGACAACTCTTCTTCCTTGAGGTTATTTACCAGGTCGCTTGCGGAAATATAGCTATTCCTGTCTAAGCGCATATCCAGAGGCCCATCGGTCTGGAAACTAAAACCCCGCTGGGCATCGGATAATTGAAAAGAAGATATCCCAAGATCAAATAATATACCATCGATGCGATTAATGTTCAAGCCTTTTAAGATGGTATCCAGATCGGAAAAATTACCGTAAGCGAACCTTATCCTCTCCGATAGGTCCCCCAAAGATTCCCGGGCTAAAGCCATTGATTCCTGATCACGGTCAATGGCGACTAAGCTGCCGCTTGTGCCTATGCGCTCCGTGATCCTTCTGGAATGGCCTCCAAAACCAAAAGTAGCGTCCACTATTGTATCCCCCGGTAAAAGGTCCAGATACTTTAAAACTTCTTCGAGCATTACCGGCGTGTGAATAATCGTTTCCATAACTAACTCTTAAGGGTTTTCTATCAACTTCTCAGCAATCTCCTCAAAAGACTTACGCCAGTTCGAATAAAATTCCTGCCAATGCTCGTTAGACCAGACCTCGATCCTGTTCGAAACACCGACGATAACAATATCTTTCTTGATATCGGCAAAATCTTTTAAGTACTGCGGCAGTAAGATTCTTCCCTGACGGTCGGGTATTATTTCCACAGCACCTGAAAAGTATAAACGGTTAAAAATCCTGGATTCCTGTTTGGTAAAAGAAATAGCTTTAAACTTCTGTTCCTGGGCTTTCCACTCTTCTTCCGCGAACATAAAAAGGCACTTATCCAGGCCTCGGGTGATATAAAATTTCTCCACGAAATTACCCTTCGCGGCTTCCCGGAATTTAGCCGGCATGATCAATCTGCCTTTACGGTCTATGGAGTGAAAAAACTCCCCGTAGAACATTTATTTGTCCTTTCCACTTTGTACCACTTTGTACCACCTAGATACCACAAGTATATAAATAAACTCCACTATTGTCAAGAAAAAAACACTAAAAAAATAACCTAACTTACTGGCACACAAACTGTAGTGGTCTGGGCAGTAAATAGATTATATCTTGTGGCCTATTCAGGGGGAGAAAGAAAGGATATTTCTTTACTCTTAGCTTTTTGGAGGGCAGCTATGGTAGGCGGAAAGAATATTTCTGGCTTCAATTATATCTTTTTTTATCTGTTTAATTAAAGCTAGAGGATCAGAAAACTTCTTTTCTTTACGTATTTTACGGATAAACTGGATTTCCAGATCAATTCCATAGATATTCTTTTTAAAATCGAAGATATGTACTTCTATATTTTGATTATTTCCGGAAAACGTAGGCCTCTTTCCGATGTAACAAATGGCCGGGTAATTTTGTTTATCAAAAAAAACTTGAACCGCGTATATCCCCGCGGGCGGCAGCACTTCGTGATGCGCCGCGATATTAGCCGTGGGAAACCCCAGCTGCGTCGCCAGCGACGCTCCTTTAATTACCGTTCCCAGAACGCTGACTGGACGCATCAGGATCTTCTCGGCGGGGCGAAGTTTTCCAGAGGAAATCAGTTTTCGGATCAAAGTGCTGCTGATTGCGGCATTGCCGGTTTTAAATACTTTAAATGATCGAACCTGAAAGCCATAAAAACGAGAGAGTTTTTTCAATAACCTGACATTGCCTTCGGCATTTTTTCCAAACCGGAAATTTCCTCCGATAAAAACAGCTCCGGCCCTAAGGCGATCAACCAGGACGCCTTTTACAAAATCATTAGCTCTTATTCCGGCGAAGCGCCGGGTAAACCTGATTACCACACAAACATCTACCCCCAGTTCCTCGATTAAACGCAGACGATAGGCCAAAGAATTAAGGCTGGCCTGGCCTTGAGGATGCGGCCAAAAAGTCAACACCACGCTCCTGGCTTTCCAGACTCGGGCGGATTTTACTGCCGCGGAGATGATCTGGCGGTGGGCCTTATGCACGCCGTCAAAAACGCCGATGGCCACAACGGATTTCCCGGTTAATTTAAAATCCTTAATATCATTTATCACTTTCATTTAAATCACCCGGTCTAAGATTTAATTTCAGCTTTTATTTTCCTCAAAACCAACCGGCTAACTTGATCAAGCGCGAGCCCCCGGACAGTACAGCCGCTGGCATTTTTATGCCCTCCGCCGCCGAATAAATTCGCGATTTTATTCACGTCGATTTTGCCCTGAGAGCGGAAATTCACCCTGATCTCATGCCCCTGCTCGGTAAGGTTCTCCCGGAACAATACCGCCACTTCCAGCCCGCGAAGCGTGCGGGCAAAAGTTAACAGGTTCTCGCTAAGATCGAAGAATATCCCTTTCTGCTTCTTGAGGATGTGCTTGCCGACCTCAAACCAGACGATTTTTCCTCCCAGAGCCGTCTTCATATTCACAAGGATACTGGTCAACAACTTCAAGTCCGAATACGGAATATTCCCGTAAATATTCTTGTAAATTCCGGCCACATCTATCCCGTAGCTCAAAAGCTCTCCGGTTACCGCATGGGTAACATTGGAAGTATTGTTGAACCGAAACGAGCCCGTGTCAGTCATGATCCCGACATAAAGCGCCAGAGCTGCGTCTTTATCCAGAGCCACCTTCATCTTTTTATACAGCCCAAAGACCATTTCGCTGGCGCTGGATGCCTTAGGATCCACCCAGTTCACTTCGCCGAAATTAGCATTACTGATATGGTGATCAATGTTTAAAACCGGCTTGTGCTCCGAATTGAGCAGATAAACTTCTCCGGTGCGTTTTAAATCCGAACAATCCACGGTTACAAAACAATCGAATTTCAGACCTTTAAGGTTACTTTTATAACGGCGGATCTTATCTATTGCCGGCATGAATTCGTAGCCGTAAGGCGCGCCTTCTTCATCGATCATGTATGCCTGTTTGCCTAATTTCCTGACCAGGAAATAAAATCCCAGCTGTGATCCCAACGCATCGCCTTCCATATTCGTATGGCTGGAGATCAGAAATCGTTTATGCTTTCTAATAAAATCAACAGCCTTATGGATACTCATTTTTCTTCCCCTTTTTTCGGCCCTTCCAATTCTTTGATCTCGTCCAAAACCTTCTGAATGTGGCTGGAGTACTCGCTGGACTGGTCTTCCTTAAAAACTATCTCCGGGGCAAACCTCAACTGGACCCTCTCTGCGACTTGGGTGCGGATAAATCCTAAAGCCGAATCAAGAGCGGCTTTAGTTTTTTTCTTATCCTCCTCTTTTCCCAGCACACTGAAGAAAACCTTGGCATAACGCAAGTCATCGGACATCTCCACTCCGGTGATCGTCACAAACCCGATCCGCGGATCTTTTAACTTATTGAGCAAAATATCGCAGATCTCTTCCTGAATCGCATCCTGAACTTTTTCTTTTCTAGCCATTTGAATTTTCCTTTCCAAAACGAGCGACAGTGCCGGCGTTTTTAAGTTTCTTGACAAAATCCAGTTCCTCCTGGACTGTTTTAACCTTGCCGTTAAGTTTGGCGTTTAAAACCCTGCGGAAAATCTTCTGATAATGCGGCCCGGGCGCAATTCCCAGCCCTTTTAAATCGTGCCCCCTTAAATAAATAGCTGTCCCGTTGTAAGCATGAAAAAAGTTTTCCATATTAACGTGGGCAAATTTATTTGCGGCTGCGGCTTTCAGTAAAATTATCACTTCGTAACTTAAGGGCTCCAGCAGATGAAACACGCTGCTGGGCCTCAATCCCGGAAGAGAAAGTTTAACAAGTAACTTATCACGCAGCAAGAAAAATTCCAGTATCCTTTTGGCTTCGCCTTTGCGGAAAACAAACCTCTCGCACACAGCCCGGACAGCCTCTAAATCGAGCCCGCTCAAAAGTCCGGCCAGATACACCAGCCACGAATCCAAATGGCGATGCTGGGAAAATTTAGACTTGAACCACTTGACCTGGTCCTGGCATGACCCGAGGAATTTTTCCGTCTTCCCGGAAAGCTTTAAATCCGGATTAATGAAACTTAAGCCCGCCAGTTCCTCAAGGCGCTTAAGAGCCCTTAAAGGCTCATTCTCTTTCAGCATTAAGATAAGCTCATCGCGCAGCCGCTGCGGTTCGATTGCAAAGAGCATCTTGAGCTTCACCGCTTCTTTAAGCCGCTTAAGAGTATTCGGCTCGATCTGGAAATCATAACGCTTTTGGAAACGCACCGCCCGCAGGATCCTGGTCGGATCATCGATAAAACTGAGGTTATGCAGTATCCGCACTTTACGCGCCAGGATATCGGATTTGCCTTTAAACAGATCCATAAGCTGGCCGAAATTATCCTTATTTATCGCTATGACTAAAGTATTGATAGTAAAATCCCGACGGAAAAGATCGTCTTTTATCGAACCTTTATTGACTACCGGAAGGGACCCCGGCTCCGGGTAAAATTCTTTGCGGGTGGTGGCAATGTCGAGTTTCAAATGCGGTTTAAGAGTGACGGTCGCCGTCCCAAACCTCTTATGGCTGATGATCTTGGCGTTAAGTTTTTCAGCCAGCGCTTCGGCGAACAGGATCCCGTCGCCCTCGACCGCGATATCCAGGTCGAAATTTTTTACTCCCAGGATCAAATCCCGGACAAATCCGCCGACCAGATAAGCCCTGAATCCCAAATGGCCGGCAATATCTCCTGAAACACAGATAAGGCTCAACAACTCTTCCGGTAACCGCTTTAAATGTTTTTCCATGGTTTTTCCTGGTTAAGGCCGGGGATGATACATCCGGTGTATGGATTTCAGCCTTTCTTTATTAATATGAGTGTAGAGCTGCGTGGTGGAAATATTGGCGTGTCCGAGCATCTCCTGGACCGAACGCAAATCAGCCCCCCGCTCCAATAAATGCGTAGCAAAAGAATGACGCAGGATATGGGGCTTTATCGGCTTTTTTATCCGGGCAAGCTTGGCGTAATGCTTGATCATCTTCCAGAGCGATTGCCGGGAGATCTTTTTCCCGCAGCGGCTATACTAATTATCGCCTTCTTGCCCAAAGGGATGATCCGTTCTTTGTCGCCTTTGCCGATGCAGCGCAAAAAACCGATTTCCAAATTAACGTTATCCAGTTTAAGGTTGACCGCTTCCGAAACGCGCATTCCCGTAGCATAGAGAGTTCCCAGGATCGCTTTGTCCCTGGCACCCTGTTTTTCATCCCGGACATTCGGCTCAGACAGCAGGCTTTCGACTTCATTGATTGAAAGGGTATCGGGGATCTTTTTCCACAATTTAGGAGAATCAACCAAACTGGAAGGATCAACCTTTAAAATCCTTTCGCGGACCAAAAACCGGTAGAACATCCTGATCGCGGCCAGACTCCGGGCGATCGAGTTAGCAGCCAGATTCTGGTCTTTCCGGGCCATCATAAAACCCACTATATCGTTTTTAGTGGTTGCCGAAAAGCTGTTGATAGACCGGCCCTTAAGATACCCGGAGTAACTTTTCAAATCCTCCGAGTAAGAAATAATGGTATTATGGGACAACCCCCGTTCTACCGAAAGATAATTTAAAAAACCATCGATAAATTCATCCATAATTATTTTAAGAAAGGGTTGTTCAACCTTTCTTCACCGATACTCGTTGCCGGACCGTGTCCGGGATAAACAACAGTATCATCGGGTAAACTCATCAGTTTTTCTTTGATCGAACGCACCAAGAGCTCTTCATTACCTCCCAGGTCAGTTCGGCCGATAGACCTCCAGAACAGGCTGTCCCCGCTGAAAACGATCTTATCTTGGGGTTTTTTAAGCACTAAAGCTATCCCGCCGTGTGAATGGCCCGGAATATGGCGGACTTCCAGCTCTATATCTTCCAGAATTATCTTCTGTTTGTCTTCCAGTTGTTTAATTTCCGCCTTAACCTTGTATGGACAAGCCAGGAACGCCGAATAATTGCGTTTGGCGTCAGTAAGCATCACCGCGTCCTGGCTGTGGACGCAAACCGGGACCTTAAAAACATCATCACAGCCGATATGATCATAGTGGCCATGGGTATTAATGATTACCGCCGGAACAAGAGCGTGCTTTTCCAGCGCCTTGCGGATCTTTTTTTCATCGTCACCAGGGTCTATGATAATTGCTTTGCGGCCGCGGCCGGAAGCCAGAACATAACAATTAACCTCCATTGACCCCACCACAACGGTTTCCAGGATCATAGTATGCTGTCCTTGATCTTGCCGAAAGAAAAATCATCCAGGATAGCGCGTTTGATCCGTTCAGCCTGGCGCCGGTTATCCGCAACCCGGTTGGCGTAATCGTCCTTGATAATTGCCTCGCGCAATTCCTGTAGATCTTTAATATACGCCTCCAGCCTGGCCGCGGCTTCGGGCTTGACCAAAGGCTTGATGTTATCCAGATTTTTGAGCCCTTCGTTAAGCGAATCGATCTGCCTTTTGCGGTTGCCGCTGGATTCCAGGGAATCGATCAACTCATCCTGCCAGGTTTTCCAATATAAAAAATACTGGCGGTAAAGATCTGCGTTTGTGACCCCTTCGTCTTTATATTCCTGAGGAGCGAAAACCACTTCTTCTTTTTTCAAGGATTCAGGGTTAGGCTTACGCACGAACTTACGGCCTAAAGACTCGCAGCCGGCCAGTTGAAAAACTAAAGCCAACGCGCAACAAAACTGCAGCAATTTTTTAACCCGGGAAAACCTCATTTTTCCTCCAGCATCTTTAGGAATTCAGTTTCATCGATTATTTTAACGCCCAATTTTCTGGCTTTATCAAGTTTAGAGCCGGGATTTACTCCGGCGACTACGAAATCCGTAATCTTACTTACTCCCGAAGAAGTATTGCCGCCCGCTCGCCGCACCAGCTCTTCAGCCTCAAAACGGCTGAATTTATCCATTTCCACGGTAAAAACCACGGCTTTGGAGGTAAATGCAGCAGCTTTAGTCGAAGAAATCTTTTCCTTGAAATTAAGCCCATACTGCCTGAGCCGCCCGATCAATTTTCTGGTTTGGGAAAGAGAAAAATAATCTTTGATCGACTCGGCAATTACCGGACCGATCTCCGGGATCTCCCGGAGCTCTTCGATTTCGGCTTTCAGAAGATTATCTAAAGATTTGAACTTCAAGGCCAGGATATACGCTGCTTTTTCTCCCACATGGCGGATGCCCAAAGCGTAAATCAGCCGGGATAAAAGCCGGGACTTGCTTTTCTCGATCCCGGTCAAAAGATTCTTGATCTTCTTCTCCTTGAATAAATCCAACCTGGCCAGGTCTTTAACGGTAAGCTTGTAGATATCCGCAAAATCCCGCACTAATTTCATTCCTACCAGCTGCTCGACCACGGATTCGCCCATACCTTCAATATCCATAGCCCCGCGGGAAGCAAAATGCAATAAGCCGCGTTCCAACTGAGCCGGGCAAGACGGATTGATACAGCGAAAAGCCACATCTTCAGCTTTCTCCCTGATCACTTTTCCCAGGCAAGCCGGACAGGTATCCGGGATAAGAAACGGTCTTTCCCCCAGAGATTCTACTACCTTGACTACTTTAGGGATGACATCCCCTGCCCTTTCGATCAAAACCCGGTCGCCTTCCCGGATATTAAGACGCTTGATCTCATCAAAATTATGCAAAGTGGCATTCTTAATAATTACTCCGCCGCATTCCACCGGTTCGAGTTCCGCGGTAGGAGTGATCACTCCGGTCCTGCCGACATTAACCTTGATCCTGAGCACTTTAGTCGTAGCCTGCCGGGCAGGAAATTTGTAAGCGACAGCCCAACGGGGGCTCTTTAAGGTAAAACCTAATTTTTCCTGGGCAGCGATACTATTGAGTTTGACCACGATCCCGTCGATCTCATAATCCAGGCTTTCCCTTTTCTCCTGCCACTGTTTACAATAAACTATAACCTCGTCAATATTGCGGCAAAGCCGGGTATAAGGATTTGTCCGCACCCCCCAGCTTTTTAATTTTTCCAGATAAGCCAGGTGGGTTTTCAAGGCTATCCCCCGGCAATCTCCCAAAGAATGGGCGAAGAAACTCAGCCTTCTGCCGGAGACTATTGAAGTATCCAAAAGCTTTAAAGATCCCGATGCGGCGTTACGGGGATTAGCGAACAATTCTTCGCCGGCTTTCTCGCGCTCGGAGTTTATTTTCACAAATTCCTTGCGATCCAGGTAGACTTCACCGCGGATCTCAATGAACTCCGGAATATCCTGCCCCTGCAGGATAAGCGGTATTGCCCGGATGGTCTTGATGTTCGCGGTCACGTCCTCGCCGCTGTCCCCGTCCCCGCGGGTCGCGCCGACAGCAAGTTTACCTTTTTCGTAAGTGAGGTTCGCGCTTAGCCCGTCGATCTTATGCTCAAGGACATATTCGATATTTTCTTTGTCTTCCAGCCCTTTTACAACTCGGCCTTCCCAGTCCCTTAACTCTTCGAAGGAATAAGTATTGTCCAACGAAAGCATTTTCTGGCCGTGCTTAACAGCTTTAAAACCTTTTAGTATGCCCCCGGAAACCCTG
Organism: Candidatus Omnitrophota bacterium; assembly: GCA_026387435.1. Taxonomy (GTDB): domain Bacteria; phylum Omnitrophota; class Gorgyraeia; order Gygaellales; family Profunditerraquicolaceae; genus JAPLLS01. Next base: position 12,276 of record JAPLLS010000016.1, on the reverse strand, counting down.
ACCGTGGGAGAATACTCATCCTGGTACTGGGGGTAAAGCTTTTCCAGTTTTTTAAGCTGGTCCATGAGTTCATCGTACTCTTTATCCGAAACCTCAGGCTGCGAGAGGGCGTAATAAAGATAATCGTGACGGCGGATATCTTTTCGTAAAGCTTCGATCTTGAATTTAATCTGTTCGCTCATCTTAGTTGCCGGTTAAAAGCCGGTTGCCCAAAAACTCCGGCAGCCCTTTATCGATTATTTTCTGCCTGGCGCGAAACACATCATAAACCGCCCGCTTGATCAAGATTTCCTGCTTTTCGCTGTCCCAGATACAATAGGCCGCCTGGGGAATGCTGTCTCTGGGCTGGCCCACGGCTCCCACATTGATGATATATTTATTTCCCGGTACGATCTTAATCCTGTCAGTATCCACAAAAGAAGACTTGCCGTATTTATCCTTAATGAAAACTACCGGCACATGGGTGTGGCCGACAAAACAAAGATCCCGGCGCATAAGTTCAAAAGTCGCTGTACAGCTGTTAATATTCAGCAGGTAATTAAAATTCTGGGGGGCATCTAAAGAACCATGTGCCAGGACAAAATTATCCAACTCGAAAGTCAGCTTCAAATTACGCAGGAAATCCTTGCCGGCTGGGGAAAGCTGGCGGCCGGTCCAAAGCACGGCAAATTTAGCGTCTTCATTGAAAAGTTCCACAGGTAACAAATCAATAGCCGCCCAGTCATGATTGCCCGCTACGGTAGTCGAAGCAAGGTTCGAGACGATCTCCACGCACTCATTGGGATTTGCCCCGTAACCCACCACATCGCCAAGACAGAGATATTTATCGATTTTTTCTTTTTGGTAGGCTTTAATTACGGCCTCAAGAGCTTCGAGGTTGGAATGGATGTCGGAAAATATTCCGTAGCGCATTAATTTGTTATGGTGAAATCGCTAAATTCACCTATTGCCGGCTTCCAGTCAATCTGGGTATTCCGGATATACACGGAAAAACCGTCCCTGATCCTGTCCAGGAAAATTTTAAGGTCATCTTCTTGTGCCTCAGCCAGGATCTCAACTCTACCGTCGCTTAAATTCCTTACCCAGCCGGTTATCCCCAAACTTTCAGCCAGGTCAACCGCGGTATAGCGAAAACCCACCCCCTGAACCCTGCCCGAATAATAAACATGGACCTGTTGTTTCATGGGATGAAAATTTATCGGGGCGACAGGACTTGTGAGCCGCCAGCATCCAATCTTGCAGGCGGCGAAATCCAGCTTTCAATTTTAATACTCAGGCTGGGAACCTGTGTGCCCGATCTATAAATATGGTCGGGGCGAGTGGACTTGAACCACCGACCTCAGCGTCCCGAACGCTGCGCTCTAGCCAAACTGAGCCACGCCCCGTAAAAAAACTATTGATACAATAATCTTAATAGTATACCAGAAATCAAATAAATTGGCAATAATAAGAAGTTAACATAATTCAGGAGATCTCGTTCCTTTTCGCGAGGATATCGAATTCAATATTGACTTTGTCGGAAGGGCCTTTGAAACCAAGAGTAGTGTTTTTAAAGGTATGGGGAATGATGTATACGCTAAAAAGCCCGGGTGACTTCCCTCCTATGGTAAGGCTGATCCCATCCAAACTCACCGAACCTTTGAGGATGAGATATTTCGAGAATTGCGCCGGAGCGGCGACCTGGAAAATAAGATTATCCTGCCAATAACCTTTGCTGCGGATTATTCCCAGGCAATCCACGTGGCCCAGAACAAAATGGCCGCTGATCCTGTCTCCGACTTTAAGGCTGCGCTCTAAATTAACTTTATCCGAGATCCGCAATACCCCCAGATTAGTAACCTTGGCGGTTTCAGACATCACTTCAAAACTTAAAGTATTCTTTTCTTTCTTAATTGCCGTAAGACAGCAGCCGTTTACCGCGATGCTGTCGCCGATCGAAGCATCTTCCAGAACCTTGTTTGCCTCAATAGTCAGCAGGATGACTTTTCCCCGGCGGGAAATATCTTTAACTCTGCCCAACTCTTCGACGATTCCGCTAAACATATTTTACATCGCCTTCCACCAAAATATCTTCTTTAAAGCGCCGGAGTTTCAAGTTTTTCAAAACTACCGCCGAATCAAGCCGGCTGATGCCTTTGCCCATAACCGAACTCACCCCTTCTTTTCCCCCGATGATCTTGGGGGAGATAAAAAACAGCACCTTATCTACCAGGCCTTCGTCAAATAGCGAACCGATCAAAGTCCCGCCGCCTTCCACAAGAACGCTGGTTATTTCCATCCGGGCCAGGGTTTTGAACATATCTTTTAAATTTATCTGGCCGAATTTCTCTTTTACTTCCAGAACCTTGGCTTTCTGAGACAGGATATTGCGGTTCTCGGTTTCCTGTCCCGGCCGGGGAGTGATCGTGACAATTATGACCTTACTGTTATTGGCGAAAATGTTAGCGTCCTGAGGGGTGCTTAACTGGCTGTCGATGACGATCTTCACCGGTTGTTTGCGGGCAAACCAGGCATCTAGTTTGGGGTTATCCCTGCGGACAGTGTTGACCCCCACCATCACCGCGTCATAATTCTGACGGATGCGGTGGCTGTAATTCCTGGACTTATCCGAGGTGATCCATTTTGATTCTCCGGTCCTGGTGGCGATCTTCCCGTCGAGGGATTGAGCGACCTTGATCGTAACCAGCGGCAAACGTTTGGTGATGTATTTTAAAAACGCCGCGTTTATCCGGCGAAGTTCTTCTTCCAGGATCCCCACTTCAACTTTGATCTTGTGGTTTTTGAGTATCTGAATGCCTTTGCCGTTATTTAACGGGTTGGGGTCGACCATGCCGATGATCACTTCTTTGATCTTACTCTGGATTATCCGGTCCACGCAAGGCGGCGTCCTGCCGAAATGCGTGCAGGGCTCCAGGGTCACATACAGGCTCGCCCCTTTTGCCTCATTGCCGGCTTCATCGAGCGCTAAAACTTCCGCGTGAGCCAGCCCGGCTTTTTCGTGGTAGCCCCGGCCGATGATCCGGCCGTTTTTAACTACTATCGCCCCGACCAGAGGATTCGGCGAGGTCAGACCTTTAGCTTTTAAGGCCAGCTTGATCGCCAATCCCATGTAGTAAGCATGATCTTTTTTCATTTTACTTTTTCTTTAGCCGCTTTTAGATCCTCGACTAATTCGTAAGGTATTTTCATCGAGCCCAAGATTATACCCGGTTTGGCGTCGCCGTGAAAATCCGAGCCTCCGGTAGCAACAAGCTTATATTTTTTGACCAGATCCAGGTAAAAATTGACCATTCCCTGGGTATGCTCGGGGTAATAAACTTCCAAACCCATCAGCCCGGCCTTGACGAACTCAGGGATCAATTCATCGCGCCTTAAAGTATAGGGGTGGGCCAGGACCGGCACACCGCCGGCGTCTTTGATCAATTTTATCGCCTCTGCGGGTGTAAGTTTAAAGCCCGAAACATAGCCCGGGCACCTGTCCCCGATATATTTATAAAAAGCGTCGTACGTGGATTTAATTATCCCGGTTTTGACCATGGCCCTGGCCACATGGAGCCTGCCGACCGTGCCCTTTCCGGACAAGCTAAATACAGCTTCCGGGTCCAGTTCCACATCCATATCTTTTTTTAATTTATCGCAAATCTTGTAGATGCGCTCAACCCGGTTCTTTCTCAGGAACTCTAATCTTTCCAACAAAGGCTGATAGCCGCTGTCAAATAAATATCCCAGAAGATGGATTTCCACCCCGTTATCTTCCGCGGTCAATTCCACTCCGGAAATAACCTCGACATTGAACTTATTCCCGGCCTCTTGGGCCTGGGAAAACCCGGCAACCGTATCGTGGTCCACGATTGAAATGGCGGCTAGGCAGGCTTTTTCCGCCCGGCTAACCAGTTCTTCGCAAGTTAAAGTGCCGTCGGAAAAAACGGTGTGCAAATGTAGATCGGCAAAGTTCATTGTGGTTTATCGGATTTTATTTTATCGAGGATGCCGTTGACAAACTTGCCGGCCTGGACATCGGAATATTTCTTTGCCAGTTCAACCGCCTCATTTATGGAAACTTTCGGGGGAATATCGCTGCGAAAAAGGATCTCATACGCGGCTAAACGCAATATATTCCTGTCTACCACCGCCATGCGCTCCAATTCCCAGTTCTTGGCGTAATGGGATATTTTAAGGTCAATAGCCGGCAGGTTATCCCCGACCCCTTTAACCAGGTCCCGGGTAAAATTCTTTACCGCATCTTCGACCTCTTCGTCGCAGGCAAACCAAAAACCATCCCAGACCTGGTCGATATTCTCCCGGGTAATATCTATTTGATATAAGATCTGTAAAGCGAACTCTCTGGACTGGCTGCGTTTTCTCATTTATTTGATTTGTGACATTACATTGATCATCTCTATCGCCGATAACGCGGCGTCTTTGCCTTTATTGCCGTCTTTAGAACCGGAGCGCTCAACTGCCTGCTCTATCGTATCCGCGGTGATCACTCCGAAAATGACCGGAATTCCGCTGTCCTGGGCGACCTTAGCTATTCCCTTGGCAGCTTCCGAAGCCACAAAATCGAAATGCGGGGTCGATCCACGAATAACCGTGCCCAGGCAGATAACCGCGTCATAAGCCTTATTTTTAGCCATTTTCCCGGCTATTGCGGGGATCTCGAATGCTCCCGGAACCCAGACTATCGTCAAATCGTTGTCATCCGCACCGTGCCTGACTAAAGTATCGATACATCCGGAAACCAGCTGCTTGGTCATAAAATCATTGAACCTCGAGGCGATGATCCCGAACTTCTTATCCTTGACGATCAAATTACCCTCAATTACCTTTGCCATATGTGTCCTCCGATTTTTTTACCCCAATTCCAGCTGATGGCCGAGTTTTTCTTTTTTGGTTTTTAAATACCCAATATTCAGCGCATTGGGCTTGATCTCTAAAGGGACTCTTTCCACAACTTTCAAACCATACCCTTCGAGGCCGACGATCTTGCGCGGGTTATTGGTCAAAAGACGGATATTCTTCAGCCCCAGATCAACCAGGATCTGAGCGCCGATACCGTAATCCCTCATATCCGGCTTATAGCCCAGGTATTCATTAGCCTCGACGGTATCCATACCCTTATCCTGCAGGCTGTACGCCTGGATCTTTCCTTCCAGGCCGATGCCCCGGCCTTCCTGCCTCATATATAAAATCACGCCCTTTTTTTCTTTATCGATGATCTGCATGGCTTTTTCCAGCTGCCTTCCGCAGTCGCAGCGCAGAGACCCGAAAACGTCTCCGGTAAGGCACTCGGAATGCACCCTGACCAGGACCGGCTCATTACCAACCTCTCCCATAGTCAAAACGATATGGCTTTGTCCGTTAGTCATATCCCGGTATAAAGCCATCTTATAATTCCCGAATTCCGTAGGAAGGTTTGCCGTGGTCACTAGCTCGATCAACTTTTCATAACGCCGGCGGTATTCGATCAAGCTGGCAATAGAACAGATTTTAAGGCTGTGGCGTTTGCCAAATTCGATCAGTTGCGGCAATCTGGCCATAGAGCCGTCTTCGTTCATTATCTCGCAGATGGCCCCTGCCGGATAAAGCCCGGCTAAACGCATCAGATCGACCGTAGCTTCGGTGTGTCCGGCTCTGACCAACACCCCGCCTTTACGCGCCCGCAAAGGAAAAGTGTGGCCCGGACGGACCAGGTCCTCCGGCTTGGCCTGGGGATTGATCAAAACCTCGACAGTGTGCGCCCGGTCAAAAGCGGAAATCCCGGTAGTAATCCCTTTTGCGGCGTCCACAGAAACCATCCAGGCTGTCGAAAAAGGGTCTTTCTTGGAGGAAGAATTATTCGCGTCAAGCATCGGCCCGAGTTCAAGCTGATTAAGCCTTTCTTCTTCCATGGGAACACAGATCAGCCCCCGTCCGTACTTAGCCATGAAATTTATATGCTCGGCCTTGACAAACGAAGCGGCCATAAGCAGATCGCCCTCGTTCTCGCGGTCCTCGTCATCCACCACTACGACCATGCGGCCTTTTTTCAGTTCGTCGATTATCTCTTGGATGGTATTGAACATGTCGCTCCTGAAGTATTGTTACTCGCAGCGTATCTCCTCCTCGCGTAGCGTTCGCAAATTCCTCCGGGAATTTGCTCACACGCTCGGAGTAAATTCGCGCTTATAAGTTGATGTCGCTTAGCGTATGTTGTAGCTGGCTCCACAACTTATGCGCTCATTTAAATTAAAAAACCCGAAGCAAAATCTTCGGGTAAAATTAACGACTTAATCTTCTTGCATCTGGACTTTGGACCATCGGCTCTGGAATCTCACCAGGTCTGCTCCCCTTTGGGAAGCTCGCGGGCTTTCGCTTTCTGCGCTACACCCGGCGTAAAAGGATACGCCGGTGTAGGCTTCTGCCTTACCGCCGGTCAGGAATTTCACCTTGCCCCGAAGATTATGGTTAAGTATAAACTAAAAGTCTCGGCTTGTCAAGCGCTTTAAAAACCACTATAATAAGCATATGCAAGATATTGCCGCCAAAACACATAAACTGCTGATTAAAAACAAACAAACCCTGGCAGTTGCCGAATCCTGCACCGGAGGCCTGCTTTCTTCGATCTTGACCAGCCGCTCCGGCAGCTCGGAATTCTTTGTCCTGGGGGTGGTAGTTTACAGCAATTTATCCAAACAACTGCTTCTCAAGGTTCCAATGTCTATGCTCAATAAGCGCGGCGCGGTTTCCCGGCCGGTGGCAATTACTCTAGCCCAAAACATCCGTAATTTCGCCAAAACCGACTATGGCATCGGAATAACCGGGATTGCCGGCCCCACCGGAGGCACTGCCGCAAAACCCGTAGGCACCGTATTTATTTCCGTTTCCTCTAAAACGAAACTCATTTGCCGCAGGTTCCAGTTTAAAGGCACCCGCTCATTTATCCGCCAACAATCATGCCTCTGGGCCCTAAAATTACTTCAAAAAATCATAAATTAGTTTTATGAGAGCATTTATCGCTATCGAATTACCTCAGGAGATCAAAGACGTTCTGGCAAAGCTTCAGGCTAAACTGAAACTAGCTGGAGCGGACGTCAAATGGGTTGAGCCGAAGAATATCCATTTAACTCTTAAATTCCTGGGCGAAATCGACGAACAGGCCCAAAAACGGATAACCGCCAAGCTGGAAGAGATCTCTAGCGCTCACCAAGAATTTGTCATCTCCCTCTCTTCCTGCGGCGCCTTCCCTTCTATTAATTCCCCCCGGGTTATCTGGGCAGGCATCGAACAAGGAGACAAAGAAGTTTCCGCCATCGCAGAGGTCATCGAAACTCAACTGGAATCGATCGGCATCCCCAAAGAAACCAGGGAATTCTCCTCCCATATCACCCTTGGCCGGACCCGCTCCTCTAAAAACCGCCATGAGCTGGCCCAAGCTCTCTCAGAATTAAGCTTAAAACCCCTGAAAAATCAATTCCCAGCCTCCAAGATCACCCTCTTTAAAAGCACCCTTACCCCCCGCGGCCCTATCTACGAAACACTCCAAGAGTTCCCGTTATGAGAGATCACAGACAACAAACGGATTGTTAAATAGCCAAAAAACTAATGCAGGGTCAGGATTATCACCATACGCACTCGCGAATGTTTCTGGCGGATTTGTGAGCGAATGTCGATTTTAGGCAATGGAGCTTGAGCATTTCGGGAATGCCGGTGGAGCGTAAGCGACAATACCGGCACGGCGAAGCTGTTTGAGCACTTTTTGCTAGAGCAAAAAGTGCGAGTTCTGCAGCCGCCGAAATACGAAAGAGCATTGCCGTTAAAAAATCGACCTGAGCGAACAAACCGACAGAAACATTCCTGCGGAACTGTGGATCTGAGCTGATGAGCTAAATCAGGAAGGCATTTTAAGTAGGACTCGAGAGACAAATTGCAGAATAATATTTGCGTATAATCCGGCAACAGCGTCATCCAGCATTATGCCCGCGGAACCCTTAAGGTTCTGGAGCCTGTCGGCCGGAAAAGGTTTGGTCGTATCCAACACTCTGAATAGCAGAAAACCTATGACCAGAAGTTTGAAATCCAGAGGCACGAACAATAAAGCCAGGAACATCCCTGCGACCTCATCGATGACGATATACTTCGGATCCTTACTATTGAACAGTTTCTCCGCTTTTCCGGAGAAAAAGAACCCCAGGGATAGAAAAAGAGCTAAGAAAGCGTACTGGGCAAGCGGTCCGGGCTTTAAGAAAATAAACAATCCCAGCGCTGCCGCGGAGCCGAATGTACCGGGAATAAAAGGCAGGTAACCCACGTAGAAAAAAGTCGCGATGATCTTAGGCAGGTTCTTAGACATTAAATATTAGTGATCACCTTCCGGTTCTCCCACAGATAAGAGATCCCCGAATACAAAGTAAGAATAACCACTATCCACATGGTCACGTCGATCCCCAGCTTGAAACTATCCTCCCAGGAAGGGTTCCAGGTATAGTAAGCTATTCTTACTTCCCTTAAAAGAATAAATCCCAGGATCAAAAATATTAAAACCATCTGGGAAAAAGTCTTATGTTTTCCGCTTCTACCGGCGGAAAGAACCTTGCCTTTATTTAAAGCAAAAAGGCGCAAAGAAGTGACCAGGATCTCCCGGGACATAATGATCAGCACCATCCAGGAATCGATGATCTGCATCTGGACAAAAGCGATAAAAGCCGATAAAACCAGGATCTTATCCGCTATGGGGTCCATGAGTTTGCCGAAATCAGTGACCATATTCCTCTTCTGGGCGATTCTTCCATCGATCAAATCCGATAAAGCCGCGGCAATAAACACGAACAGGCTTACAATCTTCGGCCACAAACCGTTCATGGACAGAAAAATCATGAAAATAAAAGTTAAAACAATCCGTGAAATAGTTATTTTATTGGCTATGTTCATTTTAACCCTTTCCTACTAAGTCATATTCCAGAGTATCCGTTATTTTTACTTCGACGAAGTCCCCGGGGTTAAACGGTCTTTTAGAGTTTACATAAACCTGGCCATCCACTTCCGGAGCGTCAAACTCGCTACGACCAATATAATAGTCATTTCCCTTTTCGTCAATCAAAACTTTTAAAGTCCTGCCCAGGAATTTAAGGTTGACCTGGCGCGAAATCTCCTGCTGAGCCGACATAACGGCGTCAAACCTGGCCAGCTTGACTTTCTTATTCAGCTGGCCGGGAAAAGAAAAAGCCGGAGTATCTTCTTCGCGAGAATAAACAAAAGCACCCAATCTTTCAAACTGAACATCCTTGATAAATCCCAGCAGTTCCTTGAACTCTCTTTCGGTCTCCGAAGGAAACCCCACAATAATGGCTGTGCGCAGACAAACCCCGGGGATGATCTTCCTGGCCCGCTCAATAAGTTCGAGGATACAGCGTTTAGTGGTATGTCTGTTCATCGATTTGAGGATCCGGTCATTGATATGCTGGATAGGCAGATCGATATATTTACACAACCTGGGTTCATCCCGGATAAGTTTTAAAAGATCGTCGCTTACCCGGGACGGGTAAAGGTATAAAAGACGAAGCCAGCCGATCCGGGGCGATTTCCGGGCGATACTCTTGACCAGCTGCGCAAGTTTGAACTTTCCGTAAAGATCCAGCCCGTAGCCGGTAATATCCTGGCCGATAATATTCAATTCGGACAGGCCCTGCCGGTTAAACCCCTCGGCTTGCTTGAGAACTGAGCTGATCTTGAGGCTGCGAAAAGTCGATTTTATTTTGGGAATCACGCAAAAACTGCAGTTATTCAAGCAGCCTTCGCAAATCTTCAAATACGCGTAATGACCGGGGGTAAGCGCCACTCTTTTAGGCTCTTCCACCAGATCCGACCTGCCTACAAAAGCGTCCACTTCGGGAAATTCCCGCCTTAATTTCTCCTGGTAACGCTGGGCCAGGCAGCCGTAAACAATGACCTTCTTGAGTTTGCCGGATTTTTTAAGTTCGATTAGGTCAAGAATGGCCTGAATGGATTCGGCTTTTGCGTCCTCGATAAAAGCGCAGGTGTTTATTACCGCTATATCCGCGTCCTGAATATCGACGATCGGGTGGCCGTGAAACTTAAGCTGTCCGAGTATATGCTCGGAATCTACCAGGTTGCGGGGACAGCCAAGGCTTAAGATCCCGATCTTAGACAAACTCTTCATTTCCCGACCTTTAAACCGTCTTTCGTTATTTGGATGTTTTTCAGGACTTGGCTTTTCCGTCCTAAAGAAGGGATAAGCTTGCCGTTCACTTCCAAGCGCACCGAACCGGCAGAACCTAAAGCCAGTTCGACTTTGTCTTTCGCGGACCAGCTTTCAAATCTTCCTTTTTTGAGGATATTCTGGAAGATTATTTTACCGTCGATCCTGGCCTGCACCCAGCAGTCATCCAGGGCGTGGATGCCGATGCGCACTCCCGGTTCCGGATTCTCAGCTGGAAGGGAAACAACTGCAACAGGCAGCTTTTCAGCTTCGGTTGTTCTCAATGCTCTAGTTGCAGGTAAAATTGCTTTAGGTTTAGAAGACGCTTTGGGCTGAACTTTTTTTACGGGTTTAGGTTTAGGCAATACCAACTGCTTATGGGATTTCTTAGAGCTGACTTTGGAAACGAATTTAACCAGATTAACTATGCCCAGGGTCAAAAACAAGAAAGCCACGATCAAAACAATGATCGCCAATACCTGGGGTTTCAAAAACGGTTTTTTCGTGCCGGTTCCCCAGAAAAGCCCGTCGTCTTTTGCCCCTGGTTTAATGGACGAAATAACTGCCCCGCTGTCTTTATACCCGGAAAGAAATTCTGCGGGAGCCACTCCCAGGAAATCGCAATAAATTTTCACGAAACCCTTGATATAAACCGGGTTTAAATTGACTAACGTATCATCCTCGATAGACTTTAAAACCTCCAAATGGATCTTAGTCTTTTTCTGTACTTCTTCGAGGCTGATCCCTTTTTCCAGACGTAATTTTTTAAGCCTTGCCCCTGCAGTCTCCATTTTTACCTACTGGCTGGTCTTGTCTTTCATCAAATCATTTTTGAGCCACTCATCCCTATCCACCAGAAGCCTGCGGGGTTTACTGCCTTCAAATGGCCCGACCATGCCGTCTTCTTCCATCATATCGATTATCCGCGCGGCACGGGTGTAGCCCAGGCGCAACCTTCTCTGCAAAATGCTAACCGAAGCCTGGTTACTTTCAATGATGATCCTGACCGCCTCATCATAAAGCTCGTCCTTTTCGGATGAGACCATTCCGGACCTGGACTGATCTTTGACGATCTGCTCGTCGTAAACCGGAGCAGCCTGAGCCTTGATGAACTCAACTACCCGCTCGATCTCATTGTCGGAAACCAACGCCCCCTGGGCCCGGATAGGCTTAGAATCCTGCGGCCTCAAAAAAAGCATATCCCCTTTACCCAAAAGCTTATCCGCGCCGTTCATATCCAGAACCGTGCGCGAATCAACTTTAGAAGCTACCTTAAAAGAAATCCTGGACGGCATATTAGCTTTAATAACCCCGGTGATAACGTCAACTGAAGGCCTTTGAGTAGCCAGCACCAGATGGATACCCACCGCTCGGGAAAGCTGAGCCAGGCGGGTAACCGCGCTCTCGACCTGGTCCCGGGCCACTACCATCAGATCCGCGAATTCATCAATCAGGACCACTATATAAGGAAGGGGCTCCTGGGGCTTCTTTTCGTTATACCCCGTGATATTCCTCACTGCCAGTTCAGCCAGAAGCCGGTACCTGCGTTCCATTTCATTGACCACCCAATTTAAAGCTCCCGCGGCTTTCTTGGATTCGGTGACTACCGGGCATAAAAGATGCGGCAGGCCGTTAAAGGGTGCAAGTTCAACCATCTTCGGGTCGATCATCACAAACTTCAATTCATTAGGGGTATAACGCATTAATAAAGACAGGATCACGGCGTTGACGCAGACAGTTTTTCCGCTGCCGGTAGTCCCGGCAATAAGCATGTGCGGCATATCGTCCAAGTGGGCGATGACCGCAGTTCCCGCGATATCCTTCCCGAGGGCAATAGTCAATTTACCCGGCGAATCCTGGAATTCCTTGGAAGAAACGATTTCTTTAACATAAACCAGGGTGCTGGTAGTATTAGGCACTTCGATACCTACCCTGGCCTTGCCCGGTATAGGAGCGATGATTCTGACTGACTGGGCTTTCATCGCCAGGGCGATGTCATCGGAAAGCGCGACGATACGGTTAAGCTTTACGCCCGGGGCGGGCTCCAATTCATAGCGCGTAATCACCGGGCCGCGCTC
>JAPLLS010000113.1 GCA_026387435.1 Candidatus Omnitrophota bacterium | reverse complement strand
TTTCCAGGTATTCCCAGCGCTGGTTGGCTTTTTCCAACTCTCCGGAAATCTCTTCGGACCTGGCCTTGGCTTTGGCGATCTCTTCCGGGCTGCGCTGGTAAAAGTTAAGATCCGCGAATAGAGTATAAAGCGCGTTCTGCTCCTCTTCAAGTTTTTCTATCTTTAAAGGAAGCCCGTCTAATTCTTGCTGCTCATTAAAAGTCAGCTTGCGCACAATGATCGGCTTGGCTTTTTTTACCGGCGTTCTTTTGATCTTGATCTTAGGCGGTTCGGCTGCCGCGGGTTGGCGCTGGCTTAACCAGTCATCATACCCTCCGGCGTATTCATTGACCGCCCCGTTGCCTTCCAGGGCAATGGTCGAAGTAACTACGTTATTCAGGAATGTCCGGTCATGGCTGACTAAAAGTAAAGTTCCGGGATACTCCAGGAGCAATTCCTCCAAAAGTTCCAGGGTCTCGATATCCAGGTCATTGGTCGGCTCGTCCATCACCAGCACATTTGACGGCCGGGAAAAGAGCCGGGCGAGAAACAGGCGGTTACGCTCCCCTCCGGAGAGTACCTTGACCGGAGTGCGGCTGCGGTCCGGGGCAAAAAGAAACTCCTGCAGATATCCCAGGATATTCTTGGGTTTACCGTTAATGATTATAGTGTCGCTCGCGCCATTGACATTCTCAGCCACGGTCTTTTCTTCATCCAACTGTTCTCGCAGCTGGTCGTAATAAGCGATCTCCAGATTAGTGCCGAGGGTAACTTTTCCTCTCTGAGGGGCAAGCTGACCCAGCAGAATACGTAAAAGCGTGGTCTTGCCGCTGCCATTGGGGCCGATCACCCCGATCTTATCCTGGCGCATGATATTGGCGGTAAAATCGCGGATCAGGCATTTGTCACCGTAACTGAAATACAGCTGGAACGCCTTGATCACCTTGTGACCGGAAAGTATTGATTTTTGCGCGCGCATACGCACCAGCCCTTCTTCTTTACGCTGGGTCTTCTTCTCTTCCCTTAAGCGCTCCAGGGCCTTGACCCGTCCTTCATTACGGCAGCGCCTGGCCTTGACCCCCTGGCGGATCCACGCCTCTTCCTCGGCCAGCTTTTTATCAAAATGATCCCACTCCGCTCCTTCAACATCCAGGGCCGCCTGTTTACGCTCCAAGAAAGTTTTGTAATCGCAGGACCAGCTGAAGAGCCGGCCCCGGTCAAGCTCGATTATCCTAGTCGCCAGATGCTGCATAAACATCCGGTCATGAGTGACAAAAAATACCGTACCCGGGTAATTAACCAGAAATCCTTCCAGCCAATTGATAGAATCGATATCCAGGTGATTGGTCGGCTCATCCAATAATAATACTTCCGGCTTGGACACCAGCTCTTTGGCTAAAAGCACCCGGCGCTTCTGGCCGCCGGAAAGACACTGAAAATCACTGTCCGGATCCAGCTTCATCTGGGCAATGACATATTCAACCTGGTTATTCACATCCCAGCTTGCGGTGCGGTCCAGCTCCGCCTGAACGCTATCCAGCTGACTGAGCAATTCCTTGGTATGCTCGGTATGCAGGCGATGGGTAAGCTGATGGTACTGGCTTAAAAGATCAGCCCGCTCTCCCAGTCCGGAAAGGACAATATCATAAACATACCCCTTCATCTCGATCGGAACTTCCTGAGGCAGGTGCGCGATCTTGATGCCTTTTTGCAGAACCACTGAACCAGCATCAGGCGCAAGCTCATTGGCCATCACCTTCATCATGGTAGACTTTCCCGCGCCGTTACGGCCCAGCAAAGCCACCCGTTCGCCCGGCTCCAATTGCAGGTTTAAGCGATCAAAAATAAGCGGGCCGCTGAACTTTAAACTGATCTCCTGTAAACTGATCAATGTCATAAAACCTCTTTCTAATAGGTTGTTATTAAACTCTCGGAAACAACCCATTCATATCCAAACTGCCCCGGTTTTGTAACTATCCTATAATAAGTTTTGCCGGGGACTATCCCGAGGTACTCTGCTCGACCTACCGTAAACCCCCAGGGCCGGATCGCTAACCGCCAAGGCGCCACAACAACATGATATGTCGTCGAGCTTTTGTGAGTTGTCGTATATTTATCCATAACGACTTGTTCGAATTTTTGGGCCGGCGTTTTATCAAAAATACCGTTTGCGACAGCAAAACCATAACGGCCTAATAGCAGTATTCCTATGCCGAAAGTAAAAAGAAAATGAATAAATACCTTTGAGGATGTCGAGAAACCTTTGATCCTCCGGAAAGCAAAATAAGACCCTGCCGAGAATATAACGGCGTTTACGCCTATTGACGATAACCCGAGCTTCAGAGAATCAACAACCCTGAACGAGAAATCAGCCCAGAAAAAAGAAACTACGCCGCAAACCAATATACCGTAGCCGATAAAATACAACGCGGCTTTCCATGTTTTAAAAACGGACACCTCGGGATGATAGCCTAAATCAGACCGAGGAATAGACTCAACAAAAGCTAATAACTTACGCGCTGAGTCCATAATAACTTCATTGCTTATTTCATTAAAGGGCTCGCTTGGAGACCTTGTAAAGGTGCAGGTTTTTTCGGTAATCTCAATTGAACTAAAACTGCTGAGAATTTTTAAAACCAAAGGCTTAACATCAGGGTTAAGAAATATTTGCTTTGTAAACTCGGGCGTATCGCACTCAAAAAATAACCGTTCATCGACTGCTTTATCCGATACCTGGACTTCCTGATTCAATCCGATCTTTTTATAGAATTTATCCCTTGAGGTTTCCCATCGGATTAAAAGGCCGGATCCAAATGTCCCGGATGTAGATATTTTAAACCACGGGCTGCTATTACGGGAGCCCGGGAAATATTCTATGGTCAAAGTCTTTCCGCCAACAATTAAAACACCTGCCCCTTTTTTGTTGACATCTCCCCCCAGCTCTTTTATCTTTTTTTTCATTGAATTCGGGGATCGCGTCGTAACAAAAATAACGGCCACGACCATAACAACAAAAAAAATAACGATTATAGGGGCTAAAAATAAATTCATATCTCTCCTTCCGCTCCTGGGAATTACCTCTTAGACCAACGCCACTTCAGTCCGCCTTCGATCTTGTCCTGAACTACTACACAAAATAAGGATGCCAAAATAATAACGTCCAATAAAAATCTAAAATTCTCTTTTATCATTACGGCTTTTGCTGTCCTTTCAAAAATGCCATCTACAAAAGCTGCAAGACCAACAAAGATAAAAAGAAATAACAGGGAAATCCATCCCTGCCAGGATACAGGCCAACCAATCCCCCACCCGCAGCATTTTGGTTTAAACCAATATTGAGCCATTACCCCTCCCTTTTTCATTAAGATCATTCTAACCCGAACAAAACCAATCTGCAACAGTTTCTGCTGCAAAAAAAATAGCCTTACTCATATGAGTAAGGCTATTAAAAATATGGCTCCCCCTCTAGGACTCGAACCTAGGACCTGGTGGTTACGAATTTTCCCGAAATTGCTTCCGGGTTCGGACTATCTCTTCTCCGTAGCTTTCGCTGTAGGAGGCGGGTATATAGTCTCTGCACATTTATCACGAAAGTATCGTGAATTTAGCTCAGGATTATCCCAATGGGACTTCCCTGAATTAGCCCGCAGTTCCAGCCGCGGTTTCCCGCGGGAGCTGCCTTTGACAGCCACTCGCTCTACCAGCTGAGCTAAGGGGGAATAGGGTATTATTTTACAATAAATGACTTTCAAGTCAAGCAAAATAGCCAAAATGGCTGAACGGAAAAAACTGCTCTTTTCCCAGGGGAGAATAACTATTGCAAAAGGTTTTCATTCCCAATATAATAGGCCATAAAACCATGAAACTCTATTCGTCGATTTCTAGGAATAAATTATCGCTGATCATTGCCGCGGGTATTATCTGCGCGCTGATCATGTTTTATCCCGCTTGGGGAACAGCCGCTGAAAAACCGCAGCGGCAGCTTTTTGTCACGGTGATCCAGGACCAGCCGGTACTTTCCAGCAGCGCTGCGATCGACAAGCTGATCGACACTGCCCAAAAAACCGGGGTCGGCGTTCTTTTTATCCAGGTTTATCGCGCCAATCAATCCTGGTTTGCCTCGCAAAATGCGGATCAGTCGCCCTATGAAGCCGGGCCGAAGAACCTCTCCCATGACCCCTTTGCCCTTCTTATCCGCCGGGCTCATAGCGCCGGGATCCAGGTGCACGCCTGGCTGAACATCCTCAGCCTGAGCAATAACCAGGAAGCATTGCTCCTGAAAAAATACGGGCCGGAGATCCTCACCAGGAATACCCAGGAGAAACAAAAACTCGAAGATTACAAGATCGACAACCAGTATTTTCTGGAACCCGGAGATCCGCGGGTCAGGCAGGAAATACTTGCCATGGTCGAAGATCTATTGCAGGGATACCCCCAACTCGACGGGGTGCAATTCGATTATATCCGCTATCCGGACAAAAACCCCTTCTACGGCTACACAAAAATCAACCTCCAGCGGTTTAAAGATTCTACCGGCTGCGAAAAATTTCAGGAAAAAAATCCGCTTTGGCAGGATTGGAAACGCCGGCAGGTCACTGAACTGCTGGAACTTCTGGTCAAGAAAACCCGGCAGATCAGGCCGGACATCCAGGTATCAGCCACAGCTTGCGCGCCCTTTGTCCGCGCTTACTATGAAGCTTTCCAGGATTGGCCTTCGTGGTTAAACAGCGGGCTGGTAGATTTTGTGACCCTGATGTCCTATTCCGCGCAAAACTCTGAGTTCGACAAAGATATCCTTGAAGCTAAAGCTAAAACTAATGATCTTAAAAAACTTTCTATCGCGGTAGGCGCCTATAAATTCCTCCGCTCTCCGGAAAACTTCAAGAAACAATTCAACGCCTGTGAGAAAGAGAAATGCCGGGCTTGCGTGATTTTTCACTACGGCAGCTTACTGGAAAACCCCGAACTTGGCGCAAGGCTATCCACCCCCTCTATCCCGCATACTCCACAAAAAGCTCGCCGGGATAGTCTTTAAACATCTCTCTCAATCCATCTAAATGACTTTTATCGAAATACTGGGTATGAATTACGACATATTTTATGTTGTATTTGCGCAATATTCCAAAAACTCCTTCTTTTTCTCCGGGCAAAGGCTTTCTTTTTTCGGCATCCATAAGAAACTTGAATCCCGGTTGGGAAAGATAAAAATCGAAATACCTCTCTTCTATCCGGGCGATCTGCCCCTGGAAGATCGGGTGTTCATGGATAGTCTGATAAAACTGTATTTCTTTATAGTACCCACCTAAAGTCTTGTAACTATTCTGCCAGCCAAGCGGCAAGACCAAAATCGGCGCACCCTTAGCGCGCGAAGCCAAATCATAATATACTTTGGGCACTTTAAGATATAACAAAGGATACGGCATGGGCATAAACTCAATGATCTGCAGCCCGACCAGAAACAAGCCCAGGCTTTTATTGCTTAACAGCTTGCTCCGGTTAAACCTCATAAACCTTTCTATTCCGAAAGCAGCCAGAATATAAATAGCTAAAAGGGTTACCAGAGCAAATCTTTCAGGAATGCGCAGCTGCCTTAATACCCCCGTGCACAAAATATTGTAAAAGGAGAATTTATTCAGGAACTGGTTGTTCCCCAGCGGTTTTGGCCCTAAAGCGATCAAGAAAAAAAATCCACCGGTTAACAGCCAAAAAATAATTATCCGTCTTTTCTCCGGAGCAAAATTCCTCAGATTTAACAGCGCGATGAGAGCGAAAAAAAGCGGGACATATCCGACAAAAATATTACTCACGTGCATCATCGGTGTACTCAGATAAGGCAGCTCTTTGTAAACAGACAAAAGTGGCGACGGCCGGAATAAATTAGTTATGTGCAAAGAAAAATAATCGATCACGGGATCCGGCCATACGGGAAACGAAGTAGTTGCGCTTTTTATGTCGATGAATGTTTTCCAAAGATAAGGTAAAGCAATAACAAAAAAGATCACTGCCCCAACCAGAGAATTTTTGATGTAATTTTTTTCCCGGGGTTTGGTTTTTTCTACTGCCCGTAAAATAATCAGAAAAATAGTTAAAATCGTAAGAAAAAAGAAATAAGTCTGGTCCTCCAATAAACTCAACGCGTAAACCAGCGCTGCCAGGCAGCTGTATTTAAGAGCTCCGCTATCCAGGAACCTCCACAGAAAATATATAAACCAGGGGAAGAACCAGATCGTAGAAAAATGAAGAAAATAACAACTGTTGATTATAACGTAGGGGCAAAAAGCCAAAGTTATCCCGCTCCAGAATCCGGCAATTCTGCTCTGGGTAAAATAAAAAACCAGAAAATACATTCCCAATCCAGTGAGGATAAACTGGATAAAAAATATCAGATTCATGCTGACTATCGGAGAGAAAACCAGCTGAAAAAGCAAAGACATCAAGCCTGAAGTGATCATATAATTGTGCAGGGCTAAGGACGGTTTTTGGGGGTAAAACGTGTAATCCGAGGTTAAGGCGAAAAAATCATGGCCGCTAAATAAAGTTTTTTTCAGATGCCAGATGTTCCAGACGGATAAATAAGTATCGGTTTGCCTAAAGCCGGGGAACTGAGTGGATAAATTGAGAACTAACGGATCGGTATATAGAACGGCAACCAGGACGATCGTGAGAACAAGCAGCCAGATCCATTTCGATTTCTCTTTCATAAACTAAGATACGTCGATCTTTTTGCCGTCTTTATCAAATATCGAAAACCGGGCCAGCCCTAGGCTCTGAATTGCAAATTTCATCGAAGTAAAAATGACTCCGATCCCATACACGACGCTTTTTCTGAAATTGATCGAAGAAGATTCTTTGGTATACTGCGCCGGAGCGGTTATTTCCGCGATCCTATACCCGAAATAAACCGCCTGGGCCAGCATTTGATTATCAAAAATAAAATCGTCGGAATTCTCCAGAAGCGGAAGATTTATCAAGGTGTCTTTTGAAAATGCCCGATAGCCGGTATGATATTCGGAGATCTTCTGCCTCAAAAAAATATTTTCTATAAAAGTAAGGATCCGATTGGCAAAATACTTGTATAAAGGCATTCCTCCTGCACGGGCCTTGCCCCCCAGGATCCTGGAGCCTAAAACTATATCGAACATACCCGAGGTTATAAGCCCGGCCATAGCGGTTATCAATTTAGGAGGATACTGATAATCCGGGTGAAGCATGACCACGATATCCGGATTTCTCTTCAGGGCTTCCCGGTAACAGGTTTTTTGATTCGCGCCGTAACCAAGATTGCGCTCATGCGTAAAAACAGGCAGTCCGATATTTTTAGCCAACTCGACGGTCCTGTCCGTGCTGAAATCGTCGACAAGAAGCACTTCATCGACGATACCCATGGGAATATCATTATAGGTTTTGCGCAGGGTTTTTTCGGCGTTGTAGGCGGGCATCACTACGATTATCTTTTTTCCTTCCAGCATGAACCGTCCATCCTTTTGTAGGGGAAGAAAGATAAAACGATCTTATTGAGGATTTATGAAAAGTAGTTCTCTATCCCTAATTCCTTAAAGGCGGCCTCCGGGTCCTTGATATATTTACGGCACATCAATGTCACCTCCCGGAATTCCCGGATATCTTTTTCAGACATCTTGGCCAGGAATATTGCCCGGCTGTTCACTTCTTCCATTATTTCCTTGGAAGTCTTTCCGCTGATTTTAGCGAGCCGGTCGCGGTACACGCTGCTGCCGGATTCCAAAAAGTCCTTTACCCCAAGATTAAATGAAGATACAGTGGACAAAAGCACGGTATTTTCTTCCATCCCGGCGGTTTCTACCATCTCTCCCACCACCCGCAGGACCTGGTCTTCTAAAACATACCGTTTCATGATCACGAATACATCCACAAGATTGATCAGAATATCGGGAATATTCATCGGCTCGTGAGTTAACCTGACTATCGTTTCACGGGCGGTAGCGGCGTGTAAAGTACCCATACAGTACTTACCGATATTCATGGCAGTCATCAGGTCCTGGGCTTCCTTGCCTCTAACCTCTCCCATGATTACCCGGTCCGGCCTCATGCGCAGCGAATTCTTGACCAGATCAGCCAAAGAAGTTTCTTCATCGCTTTCCAAGCGGGCGCAGTTATCTTCCAGTTCCGTATTCATCTCCAGAGTATCCTCAATAACTACAATCCGGTCATTTTCCGGGATAAAGCAAAAAAGGGCGTTGAGTAGCGTGCTCTTTCCGGTCCCCGGGCCTCCGGAGATAAGAATATTAGCGGGCTTCGCCCCCAATCCCTCCAAATAAAGCCAGAACACCGCCGCCAAACCCGGAGTCAAAGATTTAGCCTTGATCAAATCAATGATACTTAACGGTTTTCCTTTAGCCCGGGTTATGGTCACATGCGGGCCAAAAGGAGAATACACGATATTGGCCCTTCCCTTAATTTCGGAAAGCTCGACGTTATTGATATTCTTAATATCTTTTCGCCCCGAAAATATGATAAGTTTCTTGATCAACAAATCCAGCTCTGCCCGGGAAGCAAACTTCTCGTCTGTATTGACCATTCCCACTTTTGATTTATGGACATGAATCGGATGAAGATAATTGATCATGATATCTTCAACTTCAGGATCAGCCAGGAACTGATCGACCAGGCCGTACCCCAGAAATTCCTGGAAAAATTTTTCCATTTCCAGCCCTTTGTTTTCTTGAACGAATTTCTGGCAACGGGGGGAATGATAAACCTCCAGGAACGCCTGCAGGATGACTTCATGCTTGCTGTCAATATCCTGCAAAACGAATATTTTTCCGGCACATTTATCCAGGATCTCGTTTTCGATCTCAATTCTTTCTTTATCCATTTTATCTCCCTAATTGGTAAATCCTGTTTACTGCAATTATATTATTATACAAGAAATTACCATAAAAAACAAAAGAATTAACAAGACTATTTAAACTAAAATTTATAGCAGGTTTTAAACTGAAAAAAATCCCCTATAACGTTATTTTTGGCACGGACTTCCCGCAGATAAGTAAAAGTCGCGCTGAAAGCCGGAAAGCGAAAATAAAAATCCGCTCCCGCAGAAAGCGATTCCCTTTGGCTGCCATTGACTTTAACCCCGTCATTTTTCTGGCTGCCGCTTTTCATCCAGCTCAGAGACGGTCCCGCTTTGAATTTTTTGGTGAATTGCCAGCCCAAAAGACCCTGCAAATAAAATTCATCTCCGGGAGTCACCCCGACCCCGGGATTCTCGGTCCGGAAAAAATATTTCGCCGCCGCGTCAACACTAAAACGGCCCATTGCCTTATAAATAAAAAGGATAGGCTTGATATCATATTGGTTAGTCCCGTAATTTACACTTCTTTGAGAATCGTAATCGCCGGTTGGGAACTCGACGAAGAGCATGGGAAGCAAATCCACCTGCTTTACCGGCAAAAAATAACCGGCCCCCAGATTAATATCCCCAATCCCTGCGCTCGATTCGTGATAAAACCCGTTCTTGACATGCCCCACAGGGAAGAGCCCGGTCAAAACCAGGTTTTTCCTATAGTAACAAAACCGGAACA
Organism: Candidatus Omnitrophota bacterium; assembly: GCA_026387435.1. Lineage (GTDB taxonomy): Bacteria > Omnitrophota > Gorgyraeia > Gygaellales > Profunditerraquicolaceae > JAPLLS01. Next base: position 22,975 of record JAPLLS010000113.1, on the reverse strand, counting down.
ATTCTTCCAATTTCCTGTAGCCATAATCTTTTTTGCTAGTATGACCCTGGGAATCGTTAGTTTTATCCGCGTCATATAAAGAAGAGTATGTCAAAAAATACAACCCCTGAGCCCGGGCCCCGTCATAAAAATTCACCGCAAAAGACGGGGTTGGCAGGATCAACAATATCCCAAGGATCATTAATATTTTTATTCTTTTCATTTTTCTCCAGTGAATTAAATTATAATGCATTCTTGGCGAATAAACAATTGGTTAAATTTAAATTTAAATTTTTTTACATTGCGTTGTTTTTGGTTTAGAGTAAAATATAATACAAATCAAGGGAGATTTAATGAATAAAAACTCAAAAATCCTCGTTTTACTGCTGACAACGATTTTCTTAGCGTTGACTGCAAAAAGCTATTCCCAGGAAAACCAGACTATTCCCCAGCAAAAAACCCCGGAACTAAAATGGATGTACGGTTCTGTAGCCAAGGTGTCTTTCACAGCGGGATATATCATGGTCTTCTCTGATCAGGGATACGCGACCTTTAAGGTAACTGACAATACGGCGATATCGATCGGACCTAAGAAAGTCGGGTTGGATGAGATCAAGACGGAAGATTCAGTGCGGGTCCAGTATTATTGCCCTGAAGCCGGAAAATGCGTGGCAGTATCGATCAGTGAAAGCAAAAAAGAAGAAAACAGTTAGGTTAGCTGTAATAGGCGGCCTGGTAATCAGCGAGGGTCTTTTTTAAAACCGGCAATAGCCGCTTGAAGATATTAAACTTCCCGCGCTTGCGGCAGGTATATTCTAAAAATTCCGGGGATTTGCGGTTAAGAAAAACCGGATAATCCTGGCAACGCCTTTTAAAGCGGCTCTCCCATCTCACCCAATCCTCAAAAATATCAGAAAATCTTATTTTTCCTTTAGACTGCAGATCGAAAAAAGTTTCCTGAAAAACATGGCTGTCATAAAGGCGTTCCATCGCGAAACGCAGGCTCTTGACTTTTAAAACCTCGCTGCCGGACATGGCACAGCTTTTTTGGGCATGATACGGCGGCCGGGGATCATAGATTATTCCGTAACCAGCGGCGCGCTCGCGTAAAGTCGTCCCAGGCAGCATTGCCAGCGGGAAAATTGTCACTCTTGCCGGATGCAAAGAATAAAGCCAATCCAAAGACCTCAATAAATCCGCGTAACTCTGAAAAGGCAAGGCGTCGATCAGCTGGATCTCATAAAAAATATTGTATTTATTCAAAAGGCGAATCCCCTTTTTGAATTTCTCCCGGTTAAAACCGCGGTTAACCGCTCTCAGAGTTTTCAAATTAGTGCTCTGGATGCCGATCTCGATATTTAAACAGTTGGCCTTTTGTAAAAGCCGGGCCAGTTCCTCATCGACTAATTCCGCTTTTAACTCTACATGCAGGCTGGAGTTCTTATTATATTTGATAAACAGCCGCAGAACTTCCTTGGCTCTTTTAAGACAAGCATTGAATGTCGCGTCCATCAAATACACTTCCTTAGGCCGGGAAGAAAGAATAAGCTTGAGCTCTTTTTCTACCCGGGATAGGGAAAAATAGCGCACCCTGGGAAAATTCTTGTGGTAATAACAGTAGCTGCAGCGGAAAGAACAGCCCCGCGTGGTTTCTAAAGGCAGATCCACGATATTTTTGTCTTTAAGATCAACCACTCTGGCCAGGTACGGAGAAGGGATCGCAGCCAGGTCCGCGATCTGAGCCCGGCCGGGGTTATTGACCACGACCTTGCCTTGCCGATAAGATAGGCCGCAAACTTTGGACAAATCTTGGCCTAAATTGGACAAATCTTGGCCTAAAGAAGACACTAATTCGGCGAAAGTAGCCTCTCCCTCTCCTCTAACTACGGCGTCAATAGTTTTTTCTTTTTGTAAGATCTCATTGGCGCGGGGAGACACTTCCGGGCCACCTAAGACAATGAAGATCGCGGGATCTGCTTTTTTTATTCTCCGGCAGACCTGAAGGATATGCTCGATATTCCAGATGTAGCAGGAAAAACCGATAAGTTGGGGTTTGGTTTTCAGGATTTTATTACTGATATAACCAACAGTATCTTCCTCGTGAAAAATACGGATTTGAACATCCGGCAAAGGTTTAAGCGCGTTTTTGCCTTTCACCAGATAGCTCTTCAGATAATATAATGCCAGCTGCAAATCCGTCCCGCTTTGCACGCCGATCGAAGACAATAAGATTTTCATATCTTCTTCGGTTCAAACCAATGCCGGGTCTTGTTGGAAAAATTAACCAGACTCAGCATTATCGGCACTTCGGTAAGCACGCCTACTACAGTGACAAGCGCTGCTCCACTCCTTAATCCAAATAAAGAAATTGCCACAGCTACGGATAGCTCGAAAAAGTTACTCGCGCCAATCATTCCCGCCGGAGAAGCAATTCCGTGAGCTAAACGCCATTTCCGAGACCATAAATAACCGATAAAAAAAATAAAATAAGTCTGAATTGTCAAAGGAACAGCTATTAACAATATATGCAGAGGATTCCCGAGTATTATATTCCCCTGAAAAGCAAAAAGAATAATCAAAGTCAACAGTAACCCTAAAATTGTTATCGGTTTAAGCACTTTTAAAAATACGTTTTCAAACCAATTTATCCCTTTCATCTTCAATAGATACACCCTGGAAATATACCCGCCTACAAGCGGGATAACAACAAAGAAAATAGTAGAATAGATCAAAGTATCATAAGGCACAGTGATTTGATTTACACCCAGCAGGAATTTAACAATAGGGACAAAGGCAACTAATATAACCAGGTCATTCACCGCTACCTGGACCAAGGTATAGGCTGGATCACCTTTAGTTAAATAACTCCAGACAAAGACCATGGCCGTACAAGGCGCGGCCCCTAACAGTATGGCGCCGGCGATATACTCTTTGGCTAAAGCCGGATTAATAAAAGCGGAGAATATGTATTTAAAAAATATCGCGGCAAATATTGCCATAGTAAACGGTTTGATCAACCAATTTACAACCAATGTTACTATTAATCCCTTGGGTTTCTTCCCTGCCCTTACTATACTTGAGAAATCAATTTGCACCATCATCGGATAGATCATCAGCCAGATAAGGACCGCAACCGGAATATTTACCTGCGACACTTCCAATCTACTTAAGAAATTTACTACACCGGGAAGTATTTTCCCGATGATCACGCCAGCAATGATACAAAGAATAACCCAAAACGAAAGATATCTCTCGAAAAACGGAAGTTTTACGCTGCTTTTCGTTTCAGACATATATATACCTCACCTTCTTAGAATTGATATGACGCACCTTAAAATAGCTTTAAAATATATATGCCGGTGTAATATAACCCCACAATGATAAATACGGCTCCGGTAATTTTACGAGTGTAGTATTCAAGCCGGGTGATCCTGTGAAACCAATGGCTCAAAGATGTTACTCCCAAAGCAATAGCCACAGCAAATACCAGAACCGGCAACCCCGTTCCTATTCCGTAAATAAACGGCAGAACAATTCCGCTTTTACTATTGATCGCCAAAGGAATAAGGCTCCCAAAGAATAACGCCGCCGAGATCGGGCAAAACGCCAGAGCAAAAATAAAACCAAGCAAAAAAGCACCCCCAGCTCCGGACTCCGCAAGCTTATTATGATGCTTTTGTGAAAGCGACACTCCCGGCAGACGAATAGTAATTACCTCAAGTAGAATGAGCCCGGTAAGGATTAATGGCGGGCCCAGAGCTCTGCCCATGTATTTCTGTAAGAACTGGGCAACTTGAGGAATACTTAACAGGGAATTGATAACAATCCAACCCAGAAGAGCATACGAAACCATCCGCCCTATCGTATACGCCAATCCTGAAATAAACACCAGCGCCGGATGGGCTATCTTCTTAGACAAAAAAGAAATGGCAGCCACGTTACTGGCCAAAGGGCACGGGCTAATCGATGTCAAAATCCCCAGCCACAACGCTGACGCAAAGCCTATGAAAATCTCTGTCATTTAGCTTACTTTAGAAAATCAACGACCCCGCTCTTCACGTAATCAAGAAATATCTGCTTATCGCCGACATACTCCCAGATCTTATCAAAATTTTTCCATTTAATTTGCTTGCCATCTCTGACTAAAGACAAAATAAGCGATTTGGTATAAAGCTGGTACTCATCGCCATAGTGTTCGTTGCCTCTGTCTTCTACGTTTACAACTTTAAACTCCAACTTTCCGGACGCGAGAGCATCTTTAAAATTAGTTTCTATGGCTTCCTTTGAATACTGCTCCAGTTTATAGCAGGTAGGGCAACGCATTGTTCCGTGAAAATAATAAGCAATAACCTTACCATCAGGCTTACCCTCCGCGGCAAACGCTGAAAAACCCGGACTAACTACCGCAACAGCCGCCAGAAGTATTACGATCAGCTTCTTCAACTTTTCCTCCAGTGATTTTCGAAAAAACCTGTTCAATAGACTCATCATCCGCCTTGGTTTTTCCTTTAATAAATCCCATATCTTTAAGATTAAACGCGACCGGCGTAAACCCGGCCTGCTCAAGGATTTTCTTTGAGCAAGCGACCGGGCAGCCGTCAATGGCAATAAGTTTACTGGCGGCTTTTGCAGACTCGATCATCTCTGGAATATTCGCCCCTATACTGGCAATACAAAACATCTTGGCCTGTCCGCATTTAGCCATCTTACGGGCTGCGAGGTCTGACAACTCACCTACATCTGAACTTCCTGAACAGGAAAAGATCAACACCCCTGTTTGCTGGCACATACAATTATTACCTGCCATACCTGCCTCCGTTTATTTAGAAATGATCTTCTTAATTTCGTCCTTACTCAACACCTTACCAACTGAAACAACCATGCCGTCAACAGCAAGAGCAGGAGTCATCATCACGCCGTATTCGGTGATCTTATCGATATCCGTCACCTTGCCGACTTCTGCTTGAATGTTCAATTCTTTGATTGCCCCTTCAGCGTTAGCCATAAGCTGTTTACATTTCGGGCAACCCATGCCTAAAATTTCAATTTTCATTTTCCGGCTCCATTATTTTATTTCTTTACCGCAGAAACTTTTATCCCGACTATCGCCCCCTCGGCATCTTTAAGCTTCTCAAACATAGCATCCACAGGATAACTTGTTTCACTCATCACTTTAACATCCTGGAATCCGGCCATCGATATAAGATTCAGATAATCACCTTTCCTGACCGCTCCGGCAAGGCAACCGACAATTGGTATAGTTCCCTTTTGCGGCATTGGCGCGGGCTTTTTCAAGCATTTCCGGCGTCATATCCACACCGATGACCTTGCCGGTTTTTCCGACTCTGGGCGAGGCAAGAAAAGCGTCGAACCCCGCTCCGCTTCCCAGATCAAGAACCACATCGCCCTCTTTTAACGAAACCAGCGCAACCGGATTGCCGCACCCAAAACCCAAATTCGCGCCTTCAGGGACGCCGTTCATTTCCGCATCGCTATAGCCGACTGCTTTACTGATATTTCTAGCCTGGTCCGTGCTCCCACAACAACAACTTTTAGAACAACAGGAAACGCTCTGTGTCATTGCTTTAGCATAACCATCCCGGACGATCTTTTTAATTTCTTCCGCTTCCCTTTTCATGTTTTCTACTCCTTAACCAAAGGCACGCCTTTGCACGAGTTGATTTCGACCTGCAATGTCACATGAGTAATGGCAAACCGCTCTTTAAGCATATCTTCCACTTGTTTGACCAAAAGGCATGTTTCACTCACTTGCATATCGCGCGACACATTGATGTGCGCTTCAAAATGGATGTCCCGCTCAGTGACCGACCAGAGATGGGCGTGATGAATATCCTTGACTCTGTCAACACCTTCGATCTGGGCTTGGATTTCCCTTAAACTTATCCCCTTGGGAACATGTTCCATCAAGATACGGGTGCTTTCTTCGATAATTTTATATCCTTCTTTCATTACATAAATACCGATAAGAATCGTCAAAGCCGGATCGATCCAATAAGCTTTGGATACGAAAATCGCGCAGGCTCCGATGATCACCGCTATCGAAGAAAGAAAATCGGAAAAAAGATGCACGTACGCGGCTCTTACGTTTAAATCTTCATGGGCATGCGCCTTAAGAAGAACTACAGAAACAATGTTCGCGATCAATCCGACGGAAGCAACAGACAACATCAGCAAGCTGTTAACCGGATGCGGATGAGTAAATCTGAAAAATGCCTCCTTAAACAGGTATATCGAAACTACTACCAGCGCGCAGGCGTTAAAAAGCGCCGCCAGGATCTCAGCGCGTTTATAGCCGAAGGTTTGGGCTTCGGTATTTTTACGCTTAGCCAACCGCACCGCAAAGAAACTAATAACTAAAGCCACAGTATCGCTTAAATTATGCAGCGCGTCAGAGATGAGCGATAGGCTGCCCGAGAATATTCCGCCGATGATCTGCGCCGCAGTAGTGGCAAAATTAAGCCCCGCGGAGATGATCAGCCGGTTTTCTTTACTATTTTCTTTATGCGTATGCATATTTTCCTGTTTACTTAACTATCACCCCAAAAATCATCCCGCTTATGGTTGCCATACCCACAACCAGGCTCACATAGACCGCAGTCTTTTTAGTCCCCATAATACTGCGAAGGACCAGCATGCTCGGCAAACTCAGCGCTGGCCCGGCAAGCAGCAATGCCAACGCCGGCCCCTTGCCCATACCTGAGCCGATCAGCCCCTGCAAGATAGGAACCTCAGTCAGGGTGGCAAAATACATAAATGCCGCAACAATTGATGAGAAGAAATTTGCCCACAAAGAATTCCCCCCGACCAAGGCCGCGACAAAACGCGACGGGATCACACCTTCATGGCCTACTCTTCCCAATAAGAAACCCGAAACCAGCACCCCTCCTAAAAGAAGCGGCAAAATTTGCAGCGCGAAACCCCATGTCGAGCCAGTCCATTCCTTTAATTCATCCTTTTTGAACCATTTGAAAAGCATGACCACTAGGCTGATAAGAGAAACCCCCGTAATCCACCACTTATATTGATAAATTATTGACCAGATCCCCTGATCCCCTTCAAGCGGCTTAGCCCAATTGGCAAAAACAAGAACACTAACCATGGCAGCGAAATAAAGAATGGTTTGACTCAAAGAACGCGTTTCTTTAACTTCTCCCAGATTAAAATTACCATTTGCCTGGCGGCTGCACTCTTCTTTTATAAAAATTAAATGCATCAAGAGTCCGATAACAACACTAAAAACTATTGAGCCAATGGCCCGGGCCAAACCCAGCTGCCAACCCAGGATTCGCGCGGTAAGAATGATCGCCAAAACATTTATCGCCGGCCCGGAATAAAGAAAAGCGCAAGCAGGGCCAAGCCCGGCCCCGCGCTTATAAATCCCCGAGAACAAAGGCAAAACCGTGCAGGAACAAACCGCTAATATCGTCCCGGAAACCGAAGCCACACTGTAGGAAAGGAATTTATTCGCCTTTGCCCCGAAATACTTCATAACAGATGCTTGGCTCACAAATACAGAAATTGCGCCGGCAATGAAAAAAGCCGGAACCAAGCACAAAAGCACATGCTCCCGGGCATACCATTTCACTAAAGCCAGCGCCTCGAATACCGCGCCGCTGAAACGGGCATTCTCAACAGGCAGATAAAAACATGCTAGAAAAGCCGCTAAAATATAAAGAAACTTCTTCCACTCTTTCATTAATCCCTTTCCTTAATTAGCCGAACGGCCTTACAGCACAACTTTTTGCGGTTGATCTTCCCGGATTTTTCCAGATCGCTCTTGATTAACGGATCCGCGTTAAGCCAGCCCCGGATATGCTTCAACATAAACCTGCTATAGCTATCTTTGGCCGAGCCGATAAAATAGTTGGTCCAGAACCCTTCCTGCTCATCATCGATCAGCCCCGCGGCTTTTAACTTCTTCAAGTGGCGGGAAGTGCTGGGCTGAGTTATCCCTAAAACAGCGGCAAGCTCGCAGACGCAGAATTTCCTCTTTTCCAGAAGCTTCAATATCCTCAACCTGTTCTTATCCGCCAATACCTTTAAAACCCTGGTTAACTGTTTCATTATTCTCCTCTAACTATATAGCCTATATGCTATATAGTTTAACACGCGACGCACTTTTGTCAAGTTATTTATCGACGCCTTTGGAAGGCTGGTTTACAGCTTAGCGGTAATTGCAGCAATTAAGCGGGATGGGAAAGTTAAGACCTTTGACATGGGCGATAACCGCCTGCAGCTCATCTTTCTTGGCGGAGCTGACCTTGATCTTCTCGCCTTCGATCTGGGTCTGGACTTTTAAACCCAGTTTTTTGATGATCCCGGTCAGCTCTTTGGCTTTTTCCTTATCAATACCGCAGCAAATATCCACCGACTGGCGAAGATATCCTTCAAAAGCTTTTTCGGGGGGATTGAATTTAAGGGATTTAATGGATATGCCTCTTTTAGCCATCCGGGTAGTCAGAATATCGGTCAGCGCGCGCAGCTTAAAATCGTTATCGGCGATCAAAGTGATCTTCTTCTCCTGCCGGTCATAAGCGATAGAAGCCTTGCTGTCCTTGAAATCATAACGCTGGGCCAATTCCTTATTAGCCTGGTTCACCGCATTATCCATTTCCTGCAAGTCGACTTCCGAGACAATATCAAAAGAAAAATTCGCCATTCTTTGTTCCTCCCTTTCTTAGTCCTATTTAATAGATCTTATTCTACCTCAAAGAAAAACCCTCTGCAACTCTTTGCTGCAGAGGGCTATCTTGAAAACCAAGAAAATTTTGTGCGGCTGATGCTAAATTAGATCATTAATCGTCGTGTTTATACCAGTCATAATTTGCCCGCTTGTAAGTCTCATCCATCCGGTCTTGCGAATCGCGCCTGTATTTATAGGTATCGTCGATGACATTGTCACCGAACTGCTGGGCGCTGCGGATAGCCTGATACTGCGCCCCCCACCCGGGTCCGCTCTGCGCTGCCTGTTGCTGCTGCCCGGCGCCGGGAGCAGCTACTTGTTGCCCGGATTGCTTGGAGCCGGATATGGCCATAAATATTATAACCACCATCAAACAAACAGTCCCGATAACCACACCAACCGCGCTTTTGGGATTTTTCTCAACCATCTTGCCTAAGGGCGACTGAAAACCAAAACAAGGACGAAAACAAACCTTGGTGAACCGGTAACACGACGCTTCGAACGGGCTTAATCCTTCGGGAAGGGGCGGAGGAGTTTGCTGGCCGACAGAACTCTGGCTGGGTGGTAAATCCGGAGGAACAACTTGTTTAGCCAGGAATTCTCCAAAGGCTTCTTTTAATTCAGGGATTTGATTTACTGGCAGCCATTTTTCCATCCCATTGCACCAGGATAACGTCTCTGCGGTGATCGTCCCTTCTCTCAGGCGCTGCCGGATCGACTCCTCATCAAGCGGACCGATCTTCTGGCCTTTGATCCCGAAAAAATACTTTTCTTTCATAACCCCTCCTTTTGAAGAATATTGACTTAAGAATACTGGCAGAATTAGAAAAATATATAAGATTATATTCTAGAGAAGATTTGAAATTTTTGGAATGACAAAAACCCGCTTTTTATTGACTTTTTCTCTTTCAGCGGCTCAGGCTAACTTCATCGATGACCGCATCTTCGGCGTCACAAGCACTGGATGTGGCCGGGCCGAGCCGGACCTTTCCCCCGCCGTGATTCTCGAACCTGATAATCACGATCTGCCTGGCGAACTTGGACAGGTCAACGGTTTCAGCGCTCCAAACTCCGCTGTAAAGCTTCTCATAAACCGTCTCCTGTTTAACCCCGTTTTTCACGATCACTTTTAACAGCCCGTCGCTCCACTGTTTATCCACATCACTGAACACTGCGCTATGGCGCGAAAATTTCAACTCTATATGCGGCCAATCAGGCAAAACCACTTTTTTCTCGATCCAGCTGAATTTGTCTCCCGCCCAATTGCAAGCCGGGATAATTACCACCCCTGACCTTTCAAAATCCGTTGCTTGCCAAAAACTGTCTGAATCCCAGTTCGCGCTGCAACCCGGGACCCAGCCCTCAAGATCATTATCAAAGAACCACTGAGTCCTGCTGTCGGCAGGCAAGGCAACCGCGTTGTTGACCGGAGCTTCAAATTTCCGGTTATCTTTAGCCGTCGCTTCCAACATATCAACAGATTTAAGAGTTACCGCAAAGATCTCCGTAAAAGGATAATCTCTGACCCAGCTGTCCGTAACCAGGATATTTTTAATTGGCTCCGAAGGCCTGGGATTGACGAAACTAATGTGAAACATGCTGGAATCTTTGCGCACCGGATTATTACCCAGAGATTTTATTTTCGCTCCCTCCCGCGACCATTCGCCTGCACCCAGGTGGAACCAGTCCCAGAACATCGGCACGGATAAGGATTTATAGGTATTGTCCTGGTAAGCGAAAATAACGGTAAGAACCCCGTAAAAATAATTATCTCCGTACAAACGCAATAAGCCGTCATTCTTATAACTATTCCCGACATTTCCGCCGGAAAGAAAATGCAACTCCTCGACTTTCATCCCCGGCCGGATGGGAACAGAAAACAAGTTATTGCCCTCAAGATTAAGCCGGCCGTAATCCCTCCAGCTATCCGCGCCCCGGACCAGGAAATCGACCCCGTCGCACTTCAAGTATTTATCGGTGAATTTATTCGCGCCCGTAGCTATCGCGCTGAAATTATCCCGGGTATCTTTGCTCAGATAATAGAAATCATTCTGTTTTTCCCACTGGCTGCCGGCCCATAAAATCGATACCGGCAATAACATCAATCCTGCAAGGCTCAAAATAATTTTCACTATCTCTCCTTTATTTTTCGCTAAACTTCCAAAACCCCGGTCTTGCAGACTTGCGCGAACTTCTTCGCGCTTTCCCGGATCGTCCTTTTATAAGTGCTGTAATCGATATCGATCAACCCAAATCTAGGAACAAACCCCTTGTCCCACTCGAAATTATCCATTAACGACCAATAAAGATACCCGCTCACCTTGACCCCTTTTTCCATGGCCAGATAAATATTCTTTAGATGAGCGGATAAATATTCCCAGCGAAGATGGTCATCCGCGGTACAGATGCCGTTCTCGGTGATCATGATCTCCAGATTGAATTTTTTGAGCTTTAACAGCAGCTCTTCTAACCCCTGGGGATAAATATCCCAACCCAGGGAATTTTTCTTGACCGGAAGATGGTTATCCTGGCAAACATCCCCGGCAAAGTTTGAGATCCCATAGCCTTTCAGATCTACCAGTTGCCGGGAATAATAATTGATCCCGATAAAATCCAGATTTTTATGGATCCTTTCCAGAAATCCCAGATTATACCACTTATGGCGCAAAGCGGCGGTCAACCGATTCTTAAGACTTTGGGTGCAGGGAACAAAAGCCATGACATTCTGGGCGATACTTACGCTGGGCTCAGGCAGGTTCTTTTCTTTGTAGATCTTATGGATCAGGCGATAAGCCTGAATGTGGCCGCCGACTAAATTATCCTCAACCAGCTTGGCTTTGAACAGCGACTTGACCTGCGGAGGCCAGAATCCGAAAATATAACTATGGGAATAGTAGATCGTCGGCTCATTGATCGTGATCCAATAACGGACATGCTCGGCCAAACCGCGGCAGACAAAATTACAGTAGCGGGCAAAATAAGTTCTCACCTCCGGGTTCAGCCATCCCCGGCATTCACTAAGCCAGACTGGATTGGTAAAATGGTGCAAGGTAACTATTGGCTCGATATTGCGCGCTCTTAAAGCCAGAATCACGTCCAGGTAATGCTGTAATTCTTTCTGAGAAAACTTGCCCTCTTCCGGCTCGATCCGGCTCCATTCAATAGAAAGACGATGGGCATTATGATTCAAACTCCTCGCCAAATCGAAATCCTGCTCAAAAAGTTCGTAATGGCGGCAGGCCGCCCCGGAATTGACTTTGCCGGTCTCCTTTTCCCATTGCCACCAGTCGGCGTTGGAATTATTACCTTCAACCTGATATGAAGATGTCGCAGCACCCCAAAGAAAATTTTGCGGAAATTTCATCATGACTAAATTATATCATTACAATGGATAAAACCCAAATAAATATGTTTTCCAAGCCCGGCGATAATCACCACTCGGGCTTGACTCAAAGCCTAAAACGGTGTAAATTAGACCTATGCAACCTTTAATAAAACTGATCAAAAAAACCTACAAGATGGCCGGAATAAAAGAACGCAAAGTGGTCTTGAATAACTTTGCTTCCCTTTCGGTATTGCAGGCCATAACTTACATCCTTCCGGTGGTCATCCTGCCTTACCTTTTCCAGGTCCTGGGGCCGGAAAAATTCGGCCTGGTCGCTTTTGCCCAGGCTTTCGTGCAATACTTCATGATCCTCACCGACTACGGATTCGGGATTTCGGCGACCAAAGAAATTTCCCTCTGCCAGGACCAGCCGGGAAAGGTTTCCCGGATCTTCTCCGCGGTAATGGCCGTCAAGATCGGCCTGGCGTCTTTAAGCATGTTCGCGCTTTGCTTTATTTTATACTTTATACCGAAATTCCGCAACGACTGGATGGTTTACGTGCTCAGTTTCGGCTCGGTGATAGGAAACTCAATCTTCCCGGTCTGGTTCTTCCAGGGCACGGAGAAAATGAAGCATATCGCCGACGTGAATATCGCCGGCGGGATCGTCTTAGCGGCCTTCATTTTTTTCTTTGTCAAAGGCCCTCAAGACTACCTGATGGTCCCGCTGATCAACTCTTCGGTATTTTTGGGCACCGGGATCATAGGCCAATACATAGTTTTCCGGAAATTCGGAATATCGTATAAATTCCCGGGTTACAAAAATCTCCGTCAGCAGCTGGAAGCGGGCTGGAACATTTTCATTTCCAACGTAGCCATCAACGCTTATACCACATCCCGAATTTTTGCCGTCGGGCTTTTGACCAATAATACGGTTACCGGATTCTATTCCATCGCCGAAAAGATCGCCAACCTCTTCCAGACATTCCCCCTGGCATCATTCACCCAGGCCCTTTTCCCGCGCTTAAGCAAGATTTACCTGAGAAACAAAGTCAAAGCGGTAAAACTGATGCAACGGTTACAACAGATCTCCACGCTCATCGCTTTCTTCGGCCTGCCTATAATATTCATCTTCGCGCACCTAATCGTCAAGTTCGTCTGCGCGGGGGACTACCCGGAGACCGTGTTATCCTTGAGGCTTTTGCTGATCGGAGTATTTTTCGTCTGCTCAAACGCCTTCCGGGTCCAGTTTTTGCTGGTTTGCGGCAGAACCCATATCTATTCCCGGATCCACATCATGATGGCCATGGTCGGCTTACCTTTAATATTCCTTTTGATCTGGGCCTTCTCTTATGTCGGAGCGGCCATCTCCACAGTAATCATTGAGGCCGGGATCTTCACCCTCACTTATTTTACGGTAAGAAACGTCGTCTCTTACTGCGTCAAACCTCCCCGGAAATCCTGAAATCGCCGCTCAAAAATAAAAACCCTCCGCAACAACCTGCCGCAGAGGGCTGATTAATTTTTAAATCCCAATCAAAGCTTAATATGTTTTTTGATAATAATAGGGGTTCGCAGGATTAAAAACCTCGATCTCTTGGGCAGTAAAGATAAATCCTTTGACTATTCTTTTCCGGGAATATTTCACGCGGACAAATGCCCCCTTTTGAACGAGGCCGATGATCCTGGTCTTATCGTTTATTTTGAAAATATACAGAAAGTAGTGGCCCGGAGCGTATTTCCTGGAGACCCTGATTTCAACAGGGCTGACTGATTTTACTACACCGCTTGCTTCAAAAACAGAAGAATTCAACTCTTGAGCCACGGCCATTGTCGCTATGAAAACAACCAAAGACACCAATAATAAAAGAATGAATTTTCTCATTTCAGGCAATCCCCCAGATCTGACTCTTGTACTGGTCAAGCATCCGGTAAGTATTAAACCGGGACCCGCAGGCAATACAGTTGATCATCATATCGATCCATTTCGAATTCAAGTCCACCGTCCCCTTATTATTGGTTTTATAATACAAAGTAACCAACTCTTCCAAACCCGAATAAAGCTCGTCAGAATCCTCTTTCAGCCGCAAATTCAGCTCGTGGCCGAGCTCATCCTCTTTGCTGCGGTAACCGAAGAATTTGCCGATCTCCATATCCTGAGCCTCGGCCACCCAGCCGTCAACCGTGCTCATCTGCACTACCGCGTTCAAAATAGCCTTCATTCCGCTGGTGCCGGAAGCCTCAAACGGCGGGAGCGGGTTATTCAACCAGACATCCACGCTGGAAACCAAAGTCTTGGCCAAGGTAATATCATAATTCTCCAGCAGGATAATCTTAAGATAATCATAAACCCCGGTCATCCCGTCGACTTTTTCCAGGATCTGGTTAATATAGGTAAATCCAAGATTGTCTTTGGGATGGGCCTTGCCTGCGAAGATCACCTGGATCGGGCCGCAGCGCTTGGCCACATCAACCAATCTTTCAATATCCTGCAGGATCAGGCTCGGCCGCTTGTAGGCGGCGATCCTCCGGGCCCAGCAAACCGTGAATGCGTCTTTATCTAATTTCCATTTTTCCAGGAAATTGCAGAACTCCGATTTATTTTCCTGATGAGCTTTCCACACCGCCTGACGGAACTCCGGATTGGTCGACAACTGCTGCGCCTTGATCAGGGCCATAGGATTAGCTTTGATATCCCCGAAAACCGGCTTGAACTTTTCGCTTATAGCTTTAAAACGCTCGGAAGTCCAGGTGTGGTGGTGCACGCCGTTAGTCACGAACTGGATCCGCTCCATGTATTTGGGGAATTGCAGATGCATGACCTTCTGGTGAGCTTTGGAAACCGCGTTGATATGGCCGGATACGTTCATGGCCAGTAAAGTCAAATTGACCAGATTCCCCTTATCCTTGCCGTTAGCGTCGACCAGCTCGAAATCTTCGGGGTTGAGGATAGAATAGAGCTCCTGCACCGAGAACCGGTCATGTCCGGCATCCACCGGAGTATGGCAGGTATAGGCAAAATGTTTCTTAAGCTCTTCCCTCTGCTCGGGAGACAACCCCCTGGCTTTTTCCACGTAAGCGAAAACAGCATGCCCCTCATTCAAATGATGCAGATCGATCTTATAATCCAGTTCTCTTAAAGCGGAAACCCCGCCCATCCCCAGGATCAAACGCTGCATGATCTTGATCCATCCGGATTCGCTGCGGTAAAGCTGGTCGGTGAGGTGGCGGTTCTTCTCGCCATTTTCTTCCAAATTGGAATCCAGGAGGATCAAAGGCACAGCGTAGCTTTTATCGTAGCTGTAAACATAATACTTCCACAACCGCAAATAAATATCTTCCGATTTCAAAGAAATCTTAACTCTATTTTTTAACGGGATCAGCCCGGGGTAAGACTTTAAATCCCAGGGCATGGCTTCGGGGAACTGCCCGTATTTGAACCACAGCCTTTGCCGGAAATAACCGCTGTTCCAGAGTACCCCGAAACAAACCGCGGGCAGCTTATAGTCGGCCATGGTCTTGACCGTGTCACCGGCGAGCACTCCCAGTCCTCCGCTGTAGATCGGCAGATCGACGATAGAGTTGGTATTGATGGTGAAAAAATAATCGGCGAGGGTATAATTGGAGCAGACTTCGTGGTCCTGGCTTTTATTGCTTTCGCTTATCGGATGAGATGAAGAAAAAAGATTGTAAAAACTCGTTGCCAGGCCGTATTCCATGGAGAAATAGGCGATATTGCGGTCTTGCGAAGATATTAGCCGCTTCTCGGCTTCGATTATCGGCTGAAGGGGCAAGCCGAAATAAAGGCCTTCGGAAATATCCTCTTTGTAACGCTCCTCGAAATTTTCGACCTTGACTAAAGACAGAAATTCCTCAAGTTGCTTGTTATTATTCAAACAAAACCCTCCTGTTTATTTCTAACTCTTAAAAAGAGATTATACTTTAATTACTTTTTTTTTGCAAGGAAATAGAAAAGCCGGAAATTCACCTGCTTTTGCCGCGGACCGGGATGCCTTGAGCCCTTAACTCATCGGTCTTTTCCTTGGAGCATTTCAAACATAAAAATACCGGTTTGGCATCCGACTTATCATAGCCGGCGGTCTTGACCAGCCTCCACAAATGCGAAGAGGCAAAACACTTATCGCATTTTCCTTCCTTGACGTGCCAGACTTCGATGGCCTGGGAAGTAAAGATGAATTTGTCTACCCAGAAAAATATCGCCCCGCCGATAAGATTAGCCAGGACCGTCGGCCACACCCCCGCTCCTAACTGCTTGACCACCAGCCACAAGATCGGCGTGCTTAACTGCCATCTGAACAAATACAGGACAAAACGTTTCATACTATCCTTTCTCTAGATCCACTTGATCTGGGGAACATTGCGCAGCGGGAACCGGTAATATTTTAATTTGGGATATCCGATCATCATCGCCCCTAAAAAATCGCAGCGTTTGGAAATCCCGGTAAATTCCCGGGCCAAAGGATACTTGTTCAGCGCCATATTGGCGTATCCTGCCCAGCAAGTCCCCAGTTCAAAAGGCAAGGCCGCTAATTCCAGGTAAGTAAGAGCGATGGTTGCAGCGCCCAAGGCGGTAAAATCCTCTTTTAATCCGTAAGGGACGACCAAATGCGGAGCCCTGCGGCAAATCAGATCCTGGCCCTTATCCCAGGCCAGCACCAGGTTTTCCGCCCGTAAAGACTGGGCCAAAGGTGAATTATCTTTAATTAAAGCGCGCATCCAGTCGATGGTAAGCCTGGCCAGCTCCTGCACTTTTTGCGGCTCGCGGATGATCAGCCAGCGCAGCGGCTGGCGGTTCATCCCCGAAGGCGCGTAACGCGCGGCGTCCAGGACTTTCAAAAAAATTTCTTCGCTGACCGGGTCTTCTTTATAAACCCGGATCGATCTGCGGGCTTTTAGCAATTGGCTGACCTGTTCCGGAGCAAGCTCCCAGCCCTGCGGCAGCTCCGGACAATCTTCCAGAGCCATGGACGACAAACGGAACGCCTGGTGCGGGCAGACTGCCACGCAGTGGCCGCAATTGATACAGCGCTCTTCGCCTCCCTCGATTAAAACCGGAAGTTTAGAAGATGCCTCTATCCGGATAATCTGCACCGGGCACTCCGCGGCGCAGAAACCGTCCTTCCTGCATTTTGCTTTATCAACGGTAAATAAACTCAAGACTTTCCTCTTTTATTGTTGCAAATTATCCGCTTTAGAGTAAAATAAATTCATACAAGGAGGCTAGAAATGAATAAAAGATTCGTTGTTTTCATTACCCTGATCGGATTATCTTTATCCCTGTGCGGCTGTGTAGTTCTTTTAGCCGGAGCTGTTGGCGGAGCCGGAACCGCGGCCTGGCTTTCGGGAAAACTAGTCCAGGAATTCAACGTTCCCTCTGACCGGGCGATCCGGGCAACTCACAATGCCCTAGAAGGACTGAAGCTTCCGATCAACAAAGAAACCACCACCAGCGAAGTGACCCAGATCATGAGCCGGTATACTGACGGCAAAACCATCTGGATCGATATTAAATCCACGACTTCAGCTGCCTGCCGCATCGAAATCCGCGTAGGCGCTACCGGAACCAAAGAAGCCGAGCGCAAAATCCTGACCAAGATTTCCGCGTATCTTTAGAAATTCTCCGCTAAAACCTCATAGAACGCCTGAGGATGCCTGCAGGCCGGGCATTCTTTGGGAGCTTCCGCCCCTTCATAGACGTATCCGCAGTTGATACAGTGCCACTTGACCGAAGCTTTCTTCTTGAACACTTCGGAATTAACGATGTTATTGATAAGCCTGCGGTAACGCGACTCGTGAAACTTCTCAACTTTGGCGATCTGTTCAAAAGACCTGGCCACGTCGCTAAACCCCTCGTTCTTGGCGATCTTGGCGAAATCGGCATACAAGGTCGTCCATTCCATATTCTCGCCGGCTGCAGCTTCTTCAAGATTGGATTTGCTATCCTTGATTATCCCCGCGGGATAAGTGGCGGTTATTTCCACATCCCCGCCTTCCAGATACTTGAAGAATACCTTGGCATGCTCCTTCTCGTTCTCCGCGGTCTCCATGAAAATATTGGCGATCTGCTCCAATCCTTCTTTACGGGCGGCGCTGGCAAAATAAGTATAGCGGTTCCTGGCCTGCGATTCTCCGGCAAAAGCCTTAAGCAAATTCTGTTCGGTTTTAGCGCCCTTAAGTGATTTTCCCATTTTGATCGTCCTTTCTTTGGTTATTCCAGCTTTACCATTTCTTTGTCGCAGCAGACCAACGTGCCTCCGCCGACTTTAGTCACCGTGACTTCATTCCCGCAAACGCTGCATCTGTATTTTTCCCCGACATTTTTAACCGCCATATGAACCTCCATTTTTTACGGCATTTTTTTCGATTCTTGATTATTCCGCGATCTTAGGATTGTTTTCCAGGATGGCAATGAAATTATCTACAACTTTGGGATCGAATTGGCTTGCCTTACAGCGGATAAGTTCGGCGACCGCTTCTTTAAAAAGTAATCTTTTACGATACGGCCGGTCGGTAGTCATGGCGTCAAAACTGTCCGAGACCGCCATGATCCTCGAACCCAGCTCGATATCCTCGCCGGATTTTCCGTCGGGATACCCCTTGCCGTCATAGCGCTCATGATGGTGCCGGACCAGGCCCGCCACTCCCTTTAAAAAAGGCAATGAGCTGACTATTTCCTGGCCCTTTACCGGATGGACCTTGATCTGTTCGAATTCTTCGGGCGTAAGCTTGCCGGGCTTTAAAAGGACATCGTCCCTGATCCCGATCTTGCCGATATCATGCAGCAGCCCGGCGCGCCTGATCATTTCCACCTCAGCCGGACTAAAACCCATTTCTTTGGCGATGGCCACGGAATAACGGGTGACATTCTCGGAGTGCCTTTTGGTGTACGGGTCGCGCGCGTCCAGGATCACTGCCAGGGTGGTCATCGTCTTGAGGTAATCAGCCTGGATCTGCTCTTGCAGCCGGGAATTCTGAAAAGCGACCGCCCCCATCCTGGCAACGTTAAGCAAAAGTTCCTCGTCCCTGCTGGTAAAAAGGGCTGCTGTTTTTTTAGCGGCGACGTTTAAAGCTCCAATAGGCAGGCCTTTGATCAATAACGGAACACTGACAAAAACATTGCCCAAATACTGCTCCTGGTTGATCGATTCGTAGTAAGAATTTTTCTTCAGGTCATTGACCAATAACGGCTCTTTGCTGGAGAGGACTTTGCCGGTTATGCCTTCTCCTTTAAGCAGGAAAAAATCTTTAAGAGATTTCGCATTGGCTCCGGAGGCGGCTTCAACCCTTAAATCACCGGTATTCTCGTCCACCAAGAACAACACGCAGGTAGTAGTGTTCATGAAACGCTGGACTTCTTCCACCAGATGCGCGGCGATCGTGCTTTTGCCTAAAGCCAGGGAAATCTTCTCATTAAGCTTGAACAAAAAAGCCAGCTCTTCCTCATACCACATCTTTTCTTCGAGGCCGGCAACTTCCTTGGGCAAAAGGCTTCGTTGAGCGGCATTTGCGACATCCGAGACTATATCCAGAGGTTGACGCCTTCCCCTGAAGATAGAAATAAGTTTTATCAGGATAAAGATGAACAATCCGGCTAAAATTGGGATAAGGAAAGACTCCATTCTCATAGGGACATTTTACCATAAAAAATAGGGGACGGTTCCTATTTTTTTAGGTCCTTGATCCCAGCCTCGAGTTCCCGGGTTTGTTTATCGAGGAAATTCGGGGTTTAGAAAGGTTATTTTCCTCGCGATGGTGAGCAGCGAACACAGTGAGCGCGTCGAACCATGTCCGTTTTGTCCGGAAATTTTTGGCTGCAAATGACGTAACTATTTGCTAATAAGGGTAATATGAAATGTCCGCCTTATTTTGGTGGGCACTGCCGCTAACTATCTGTTTTGCGCTCGCGGATATTGGAGGGTGGTAATTTCAGGCTATCTCTGTACTTAGCAACCGTTCTTCTTGAGATGTTTATGCCCTGATCCTTCAAGATTGATTGAATCTCAATATCTTTTAAAGGTCTCGCCTTATCTTCGCTTTCTATAAACTCCTTTATCTTCAGCTTTATGCTCATCGTAGAAACCGTTCCCGAATCCTGTTTTATTCCTTTCACAAAAAAACTTTTCAGGCTAAACAAACGCTCAGGTGCCTGCAGGTATTTATTGGAAACTGCCCTGCTTACCGTTGCCTCGCTTACCAATAGCACGCTAGCTGCCTCTTTCAGGGTTAACGGCTTTGCCGCGCTGTCACCCTCGTTCAAAAAATCTTTCTGTTTGTCAACCAAATATTCGCATACCCGATTAATGGTGTTTTTTCTCTGCTTGACCGCATCAATAACCCATCTGGCGTGAAAAAGCTTTTTTCTGACATACTCTTTTGTAGCCGGGGCAACTTTTTTATCTTTTAACGCAATATTATATGCCGAGCTTAAATAGAGCCGGGGCAAATCTCTTTCGTTTATCTCAATGCCGTAGCTGCCGTTGTTTTTATAAATAAAAACATCGGGGATTATCCGCACCGCCACCTCTTTTCCAAAGTTAGCTCCCGGCCTGGGATTTAGATAGGCGATTCTTTTTTTCGCTGATTCTACTTCTTTTATAGGGATCGCAAGCGCTTGAGCTATTTTTTCAAAATTACCTTTTTCTAAATCTTCTAAATGCCAATAAACGATTTTGTAAAGATGCGTATCGCCCTTTCCGAAGTTTATCAGCTGAATAAGCAGTGATTCCTTCAGGTCGCGCCCCGCAACCCCTGCAGGATCAAATGTTCTTACAAGATTAAGAGTGTTCCTGACTTTTTCTATGGAGGCATTTAATATCCCCGGGGCATCTTTTAGATCCACTTTAAGATATCCACTATCATCAAGATTCCCGATTAAAAATTCGCCTATTCGCTTCTGCTCTTCATCCTTGGCTAAAACCTCAAGCTGCCAGTGCAGATGTTCGTAAAGGCTTTCCTTCTCGGTAATTAAGCTCTCAAAATAACTTTTTTTCTCTTCGCTGATGGACGACCGCTCGTTTCCTTCCCCTGAAACCAACTCCTCATTATCACCCCTATCATCAATAAGGCCTGAGATTTCCTCGTCAATCCGTCTTTCATCCTCATCTGTAGCCTCAGATACCGGATCTTCCTCTTCAAGAAGCGGATTCTCTTCCAACTCCGCCTGCAAAAAAGGTCTCAGGTCCATAATGTTAAGCTGCAGCACATGCATGCTCAAAAGCATCTTCGCCGTAAGCATCATCCTCTGGGCCCCCTCGGGCCGCATATCCATAGGGTTCATATCAGGCACTCCTCTTTACTTAAAGCTGCCTCTACTTTACTCCTAATGTCCAAAAGATCAAAAGGTTTCTCAAGGTAAGCGTAGGCGCCTAAATCCCTGCTTTTCCTGCGCGCATTTTCAGTCCCATAGCCGGTCATGATTATTACATCGATATTTTTATTCGTCTTCTTTATGCGTTTGAGGGTTCCCAGGCCATCTATAAAACCAGGCATCCTTACATCGACAAACGCCAGCCGCACTTCATTGGTATCAATGATATTCAAGGCCTCTTTTCCATTTGACGCCAGAAGCGCGTTATAACCCCGGCCATCCAAAAATTTGCAAAGGACTTCCTGCACGATTTTATCATCATCGGCAATAAGGATACCGATTTTTTTATTTGATATTTTACGTTCTTCCGGTAGCATTGCCTTATCTGGAAGTTGCGAAGCCGGTTTGTAACCCGGCACAATTTTTTTAAGCTGCTCGGAGAGCGAGCGGATATCTTCAAGCTCAACGATTTGTTCCAAAGCCTCCAGGCAGCTTAAAATATTTATTTCGTTCTCTTTATTTGATTTCAGCACCATTATCTTTTCATGGGGCGTCTTTAACAGCTCCTCATCTTCGGCGACCAAAGCCTCATACATCTTTTCACCCGGCTTTAGGCCAGTAAAAACAATTTTTATATCCTTATCCAACACCAGGCCCGAAAGTTTTATCATATCGTGAGCAAGATCGAGTATCTTTATTTGTTTGCCCATCTCTAAAATGAATATCTCGCCACCTTGCCCCAGATAACCGGCCTCCATCACCAGTCCCGTTGCTTCGGGAATAGTCATAAAATACCTGGTAATATCAGGATGGGTAACAGTGATCGGCCCGCCCTTTTCGATCATTTTTTTGAACGCTGGCACAACGCTACCCTCACTGCCTAAAACATTGCCAAATCTTACCGCCATAAATTTGGTCGCACTTTTATCCGCTAGGCTGGCTATATACAGCTCCGCCACCTTCTTGGAAACACCCATCAGGCTCGTCGGCGCTACCGCTTTATCGGTCGAGAGCATAATAAATTTTTCTACACCTGAATTAGCCGCCGCTTCCGCCAATATCTTGGTGCCGAATACGTTATTTTTTATCGCCTCCATCCCGTTCGCCTCCATCAGCGGCACATGCTTATGGGCCGCGGCATGAAAAACAATATGCGGCTTATGCTCGGAGAAGACATCCTCTACTCTATTTTTATCGCAAATATCGCCCACTAGAGTAATCTTCCGGAGCCCTTCAAAAGACCGGCCCAGCTCCAGATCTATATAGAAGAGAGAATTTTCCGCTTTTTCAAAAAGGATCAATTTGCCGGGATTAAGCCTCGCCACCTGCCGGCATAGCTCAGAGCCGATGGAGCCGCCGGCGCCGGTAATCAGCACGGATTTGCCTTTTATATACTCCGCTATTTTTTGCCTATCCACAAGCGTCTCATCTCTGTTGATCAAATCCTCCAGCCTTACCTCACGCAGCTCCTTTACCTTAACCGTGCCATCGATCAGATCTGACATATTGGGGACTGTCCTGTATTTGGCTCCGCTTTTTATGCAGTAATCCACAATCCCGCGCTTCTGGTCCGAAGTAGCGGAGGGGATGGCGATGATGATCTCCTCAATGTTCCTTTCCTTGACGATAGCCGGAATAT
>JAPLLS010000054.1 GCA_026387435.1 Candidatus Omnitrophota bacterium | reverse complement strand
AGTCGGTCCGGAAAGCACTCCCAGACGGACGTTTCCCAGCTCCTCGCGGATAATTTCGGAAATCCTTTTAAGCGAACCTATTTCAATACCTTTACTGACGCTGATATAAGCGCAATTACGGTCAAATTCTAATTTTCCGATCTTTTTGAGGACCGCTCTGATGTATTCAGAAGGAATAGCGAAAACTATCAGGTCTTTTCCCGAAATTGCAGTTTCCAAACAGGCGGTGATCTTTATCCCCCCGGGGATCTTAACCTTAGGTAGAAACTTGGGGTTTGTCCTTTTTTTATCCAATAATTTTACATACTCGGGAAACGCGCCCCAGAGGCTGACGTTAAAACCTTTTTGATGCAGTAATATGGCCAGGGTCGTCCCCCAGCCCCCGTCTCCGAGGATCGAAATTTTAAGTTTCTTCATCTTTTAAATGAGAAATCCTTGAATTAACTGCCTGGGCTTCTTTTTCCACCCGGGTGATGAATTTTACTCCGACGTCGTAATTCTCATTTTCGCCTTGATTGATCCGCACTACTTTTCCAATCACGCCGTTCTGGTAAATCAGGCTTTTTTTCTCCATTTCCGAGCAGATGATCAAAATGCTTTTGTCGAATGACAGCCAAAGGATATCTTCCAGATTGACTTTGTCTTTCAGGGTGCAAAGCAAGCCGGCGGTGCTGACGTTTACCGTGTAACCTTCCAGCAGCATGGAAAGAGTTTCCTTTTTGCAGACCTTATAAGCCAGCGGTTTTGAAAAAGGCAGTCGAGCGAATTCTCTTCTTTCGCAACCCCGATAGTAACTTTCCATAGTTGATCTTCCTTTTACCTGATCACCAGGCTGTTTTTATTGGTCCGCATTTTGGCCAGTTCCCAGCTGTAATCATAAAGATGCAGGCCTTTGCTGACGGCAATGATCTCTCCGTCTCCCACTCCGATCTCCTCGGCCATATACTGCTTTACCAATTGAAGCCCGCCCAGATTCGAGGGGAATCCTCCCCAAAGGTCCCAGGAACGGAAATACAAAATGAAATGAAGTTTACCGTAACGGATCCGGGTATCGATTATCCTCAAACACGGCGGGTCATCTAATTTCAAATCCGAAGGCATCCCGATCTCCATGGTCGCCTGGTTGGTGCCGTAGCCTTTTTCTTTATACATTTTTATTACTTCTTCGATCTGGTTGCAATTTAACGGTATTTCTTTGACCATTTCCTTACCATTAATTTGTTCTTTAACCCTGGCCTTAGGTTCGACCAAACGCTCGCCGTAAGTATAATCTTCGGTATTGGTTTTTGTCCCGGTCATAAGATAGCTCAGGTAGCCCTGGATGTAATCCATGTCGGTAGGCGCCGGGATACTCATGCCTTCGGGGATGATCGGAATGATCTGGTGGCCGGGATTCTTGATCCGGACGCTGACAAAATCGAACTCCAGCCGTTTTTGACCCTTATAACTGCCGCGAGTTATGGTGTAAACATGTCCTTTATCCAGGATCGAGCTTAAACATTGGAACCAGGCGTCGTCCAGATCAAAAGCGTCGATGAATACCGGCTCTAAAAAGTCCCGTTCTGCCATAGATCCTTTCTAATGAGCTCGATGAATTAAACTGGAGCGGGAGAAGGGAATCGAACCCTCATATATAGCTTGGAAGGCTATTGTTCTACCACTGAACTACTCCCGCAAGCTGATTTGTCAAACTACCGAAATAAAATGGTGGGCAGGAGAGGATTCGAACCCCTGAAGAGCGTAGCCCAACAGATTTACAGTCTGTCCCTTTTAGCCACTTAGGTACCTGCCCACTTTGATCTTAAAGAACTAACAAATTTTAAGCCGGCTAGAGGAATCGAACCCCCGACCCGCTGTTTACAAAACAGCAGCTCTACCAACTGAGCTAAGCCGGCAATCTTATCCAGAACAACTTTTGATCGCCTTAGGGATTTTCGCGATAATATCCGAAGCGATCATCGCTAACTGCGATTTCTCTTTAGCCGCTAGATCCCCTGCCAAACCGTGCAGATAAACAGCGTATTTGGCGGCTTCAAAACCGCTTAAACCCTGAGCCAGAAAAGCCGCGATAATGCCGGTAAGCACATCCCCGCTTCCCGCTTTGGCCATTCCCGGATTGCCGGTTTTATTAAGATAAATTCCTTTAATCTTTTCAACGACAAGAGTTTCGTGGCCTTTTAAAACAAGTATTACATTATACCTATTAACGAAATCTTTGGCAACTTTTTTTCTATCTTTTTGTACCTGGGAAACCCTGCCCCCCAGAAGCCTGGCCATCTCACCCGGATGAGGAGTTAAGATCACCCGTGTTTTGCCTGATAAAATGCTCAAATGAGCGGCTAGCGCATTCAATCCGTCAGCGTCTACAACCAGAGGTTTATCAATACTTTTGATAACTTTTATGACTAAGTTTTGAGTAGATGCGTTTCGAGATAATCCCGGCCCAATTGCCAAAACATCGATCTTCTTCGCAAATTCGCGAATTTTGCCCAAAGCCAAAGAACTTAAAGTTCCTTCTTTTGTCTGCGGCAAAGGCAAGGTCATTGCTTCTGTTGGCTTGATCTTGATAAAAACCTTATTCAAGCTTTCCGGAATCCCCAGAGTAACTAATCCCGCTCCGCTGCGTAAACATGCCTGGGCGCACAATACCGCCGCGCCGGAAAATCTAGGGCTGCCGGCCAGGATCAAAACATGTCCAAAATCCCCCTTATGAGAATCAGGATTCCTTGGTAATAATCGCGTTGGCAACCGCATAATTTTTTACGTGAGATATGGATACTTGGATCTGGCAATCTTTGGCCTTATTGTTGAGGACTTCGCAAAAAGGCTTGCCGTTTTCGTCGTTTAAGATCTCTACATCTTTAAGATTTAATTTTGTGTTACCTAAAGCTTTGAAAACGGCTTCTTTAGCGGCAAACCTTCCGGCCAGATGCAAATACAAACTACCCCGGGTTTTGGCGTTTTCCATTTCTTTCTTTGTGAATACCCTTTCCAGAAAACTCGCTCCCCACTTCTCGATCGCTTTACGCAAACGGTTAACTTCCGTGATATCCACACCCGTGCCGATGATCTTCAAAGTATCCTCTCTTATTTACAATAAGGCTTTCATTTCTTTAACCGCTTGTTTAAGCCCGAAAAGAGCCGCGCGGCAAACAATGGAATAACCAATGTTTAATTCTTCGATATCCTTGATTTTGACGATAGGCCCGATATTGCGGTAATCCAGGCCGTGGCCGGCAAAAACCCGCAGGCCTTTTTTCCTGGCCAGCTGCGCCGCGGTTTTTATTTGGTTCAGGAATTTATCCCTCGAGATTTTATTCCCGGCGTCAGCGTACCTGCCGGTGTGCAACTCTACTTTTTTTATCCCCAGCCTTGCCGCGGCTTCGATCTGTTTAATTTCGGGATCGATGAATAAACTTACGGAAATTCCGCAATTTTCTAATTTTTCACAGGCTAATTTTATTTTCTTGAAATTAGATACGGCGTCCAAGCCGCCTTCAGTAGTCACTTCTTTTCTTTTCTCCGGGACGATCGTGGCCTGGTCGGGTTTTATTTTGCAGGCAAAGTCGACGATATCCCGGGCTACGGACAATTCCAGGTTAAGCCGGGTTTTTATAGAGCGCCTTAGAAGCGAAACGTCTTGGTCATTTATGTGCCGGCGATCTTCGCGTAAATGTACAACAATACTATCGGCTCCGGCTTGCTCGCAAATCAAAGCCGCTTGTTGCAGAGAAAGAGCCTTGCTGTCGCGGATCTGCCTGATACTGGCGATATGGTCTATGTTTACTCCCAATTCAGGCATATTAGGGGTGTATTTTCCCCTGGACGTAAAGCCAGGTGGTTACTGCCAGTACCAGAGAAATTATTTTCAGCCAGGTATGGCGGGTGAAAAAATTTATGATCCTTTGACCTTGGAGAATAATTCTTCTTTGCTTAAGTCTCGGTAAAGCTTGGATTGATAGACCAAAGATACATCATGCCTTTCTTCGGAAACCACGATGATTATGGCGTCGGTTTCTTCGCTTAAACCCAAAGCCGCCCTGTGGCGCGTGCCGAATATCCGGCTTAAGTCCTGGTTCTGGGTCAAAGGAAAAATACATCCGGCGCTGGCTATCCGGCCGTTCTGGATGATCACCCCACCGTCATGAAGGATACTGTTCGGGGTAAAAATAGTTTCGATGATTTCCGAGGAAACTTTCGCGCCGATCTCCACCCCGTTTTCTATGTAATTGTCTAAAAGATCCCTGTTCTCGATCGCCAACAGCGCCCCGACTTTAGATTTACAGAGGTCGTCAGTCGCTTTACCGAGCTGTTTTAAAATATAGTCCAGCTCTTCTTCTTTAAGCGCGGTTGAGAAGATATTATGCTGGCCTAACCGCGCCAGCCCTTGCCTGATCTCAGGATGGAAAATGATCAAAGCCGCGATGACCGAAATGGTAAACAGGTCTCTAAGCAGACTGTTGATGACGCCCAGTTTGAAGACTTGAGCCAGAAAAAAAAGAAATATCAGGATGAATATCCCGCGCAGGACCTGGATCGCCTTGGTGCCTTCAAAAAAACGTAAAATATGATAGATGAGCGCCCAGAGAATTATTATCTCCAGGGCCGGCTTCCAGCTAAAAGTCAAAATATTGATCATATCGTTTGTCATAGTCATTTGAAGTTCAATATAGCCCGGCTCATCTTTAAGGCCTGAGCTACGGGTTTTACATCATGGACCCTGACGATATTCGCTCCGTTAGCAGCGGCCAGGATACAAGTGGCCAGCGTTCCGGCCAGCCTCTGGTCCGGATCAACGTTTAAGATCTTGCCGATAAATCTTTTTCTGGAACTGCCCACTAGGATCGGGACCCCGAGGATCTTGAGTTCATTCAGATTTTTGAGGATCTCCAGGTTATGTTCCAGGGTTTTTCCAAAGCCTATCCCCGGATCGACGATTATTTTTTCTTTTTTGACTCCTGCGCAGAGCGCTTTTTGCACGCCGTTACCTAGATATTCGATGATCTCTTCCATGACCGAAACGTAAACCGGATTTTTCTGCATGGAACGGGGAAACTATCCGGCTGATCTTTTTTATAACCGGGATAGTCCTATTCAGCTCGACTTTCAATGAAACAGCTTTTGCCCCCGGCCGGCTGGATTCTCCTCCCAAATCAAGGATATCCGCGCCATCTCTGACCATATCTGCGGCAAGCTCGGCTATTTCGGAAATATCTTTTCCGTAAAGTCCGTCGCCGCTGAACGAATCCGGAGTCAGGTTAAGGATCCCCATGACCCGGGTGCGATTGCTTTCCCGGCAATAATTTTCCAGAACCTGGCTGATTTCTCCGGCTAACCGGTTTAATCCGAATTGCTGCAAAATGAGTTTTTCTTTAAGCCGGTTAAATTGCGAGCGGGTCGAGATCAAGACACATTCGGTTTTTCGGGTTTTGCCGGTCAGGGCTTGCCTGGGCAGAGCCGCATCCCCTCCGCAGGAAAGCATTTCCTGTTTCAGGATATTAGCCGCGATACAGCTAATTTTATCGATCCTGATCAGGAAACTTTCAGCTTTAGGGGCCATGATCCGGATCCCGTAAGGATCGACTTTCATTTTAGTGAAAAGCCGAAAGAGTTCTTTTTCGCCGGTAATATTTAAAACTCGGATCGCCATAACGCTAAGCGGTATCGGGCTTTTGAATGCCCAGAAGTGTCTTTACTTCTTCCCCGTTCATGACTTCTTTTTCTATGAGCGCTGTTGCCAGTATCTGCAATTTATCCTGCTTACTCTTGAGCATATCTTTAGCCTTATGATACGCTTCATCGACGATGTACCTGACTTCCTCATCGATGATCCTGGCGGTAGTATCGGAGTAATTCTTTTTTTCCGAGATATCCAGCCCCAGGAATACCGGGCCGTCGTTTTTTCCCAAAGAAACATTGCCGAGCTTATCCGACATTCCGAACTGGGTGACCATTTTCCTGGCCATTGAAGTTGCCTGCTCCAGGTCGCTCTGCGCGCCGGTAGTAACTTCATGCAAAATGATCTCTTCCGCCGCCCGGCCGCCGAGCATCATGGTAATTTCGGCCACCAACCAGCGCAAGAATGTACCCCGTATTTGGTTGCATAACAAGAATTGAGCCCTGGAGCTT
>JAPLLS010000110.1 GCA_026387435.1 Candidatus Omnitrophota bacterium | reverse complement strand
GGCCAGATCCACTCCTTCGCTGACCCCGACGGTAATAAGCATTTCCTCCTCAGGAGAATAATTTAAATTATAAGTGTTCTTAAGATAATGGCTGATCTCCAGGCGCAGTTTGACCAGCCCCTTATTGGAAGTATAAGAGGTAAAACCCTGCTCCAAAGAAGTGATCCCCGCCTCGCGGATCTCCCAGGGAGTGACAAAATCCGGCTCTCCCACGCCCAGGGAAATTACTCCCTTCATTCCCAGGACCAGGTCAAAAAAAGCCCGGATCCCCGAAGGCTTCATTATCTCTACTTTCTGCGAAACGAAATTTTTCATGTTATTAATAAGAAATAGCTATGCGCTTATCCTCATCCTTCTGTTTAAGCATTATCCCGTCTTCCTTGTATTTCTTTAAAAGAAAATGGGTCACCACGCCCCGGACATGCTCCATCGGCGAAAGCTTCTCCGAAACAAACCTGGCCACAGTATGCAGGTCTTTGCCCCGGACAAAAACCAAAAGGTCATAGGTCCCGGAAACCAGGAAACACCCGGATACTTCCGGAAAAGAATAGATCCTCTCGGCGATCTTGTCAAAACCCAGGTCTTTTTGCGGCACGAGGTTGACTTCGATGATCGCCCGGACCTCGGCGTTCTTGTCTTTGACCAGCTCGCGATTGATCACCGCTTTGTAAGCGATAATAATGCCGTCTTTTTCGTATTGGGCTATCTTTTTCCGGACATCCGCGGGTTTTTTCTTGAGCATTTTAGCTATCTCTTCAACGGAAACCCGGGCGTCTTTTTCCAGTATCTCTAATATTTCGTCCATCTTCTCCTCCGGTATAAGATCAATTGCTTTATGCGTATCGCCAAATCGTTTAGGCTAAATTTTATAGACTGCCGGCTTGCATCTTTTATGTTCCGATCGGCGGACTAATTGTTTTACCCGACTTACTTTTGCGGCAGGTAAAAATTGTTTGCGCCCGCCCTCGATCCGGGCAAGGATATCATCCAATTCCGGATAGATTATCCCCATTTCTTTTTCGTCGGTCTGGCCTGGCCATAATCCGGCGGTGGGCGCCTTATCAATGATCGCCTGAGGGATCTTTAATTCCCGGGCCAGTTTGCGCACCTGGGTCTTCAACAGATCTCCGATGGGCAGGATGTCGCTGGCTCCGTCCCCGAATTTAGTGAAATAACCGGCCATTAGCTCGGATTTATTACTCGTTCCGCAAACCAGATACCCGTATTTACGGGCAAAATAGTAAAGAACGATCATTCGTAGCCTGGGCCGCAGATTTGCCTGGGTCATCCGGTCGGCCGACGGCAGGACTTTGATCAAATTATCGTAAACCCCGGATATATCAACTACCTTGGTTTTTATCTTGAATTTCCGGGCAAATAGCCTGGCATCCTGGCTATCCTGCTTCTGGCTATGGCAAGGCAATAATAACCCCAGGACATTTTTAGCCCCTAAGGCTTCTTTAGCCAGGGCCGCCGTCACACAGGAATCCAGCCCTCCGCTCAAGCCAAGAACTACACCTTTGGCTTTAGCCAGGCGCACCTGCTTTTTTATCCAAAACACTATTCTTTTACGCATGATAAATCAGATTATAGCACGGAATGGCCCAGCGGACAAGTTTAGATATACCCACCCCAGAGGTGGGGAAGGTCAGAATGGAAAAAATCAGTCCAGTTCCTCGGGATGGTGTTTGACCACCTTGGCTTCGACCATGTAGATGACATCCTCGGCGATATTGGTAGCGTGATCGCAGATACGTTCCAGATAACGGGCAATGAGTAACAACGGCACGGCACGGTCCACGGTTTTGGCGTCGCGGGCCATATAATCGTTAATCAGCTCGTCCGAAACCTTATTGCGTAAAGAATCGGCCTGAGAATCCGAACGGACCACGCTGCGGGCAAGTTCGACATTGCGGTTGACAAAAGCGTCGATCGAATCCTTGACCATTTTTTGAGCGACTTCGGAAAGCTTGGGAATATCGATCAGAGGTTTTAAGATCGGCTTATCGATAATCTCGAGTACGCGCTGACTGATATCAACGGCAAGGTCTGCTATACGCTCGAGATCGGCGTTGATCTTCATGGCTGTGGCGATAAAACGCAGGTCGCCGGCCATAGGCTGATACCGGGCGATCAGATCGATGCATTTCTCGTCGATAGCCAGCTCCAGCTCATCGATTCTTTCATCGGAACTGATCACCGCTTGAGCCTGGGACTGATCCCGGTTCTGCAAAGAATCTATGGACTTGAATATCTCCTCCTGGGTCATTACCCCCATTTTTAAGATTTCCTTGTGTAATCCTTTAAGTTCCTCGTCGAAATGTCTTGGCATAGTTCCTCCTAGTCCAGAAGGACACACCGGCGCCATCCGATTAGCGCCGGGTGTCTAACCGTAACGACCGGTAATGTAATCTTCGGTCCTTTTATCCCGCGGAGCGGTAAAAATAATATCGGTTTTTAAAAATTCGATGAGCTCTCCCAGAAGCATGAAACCGGTCTCATCCGAAACCCGGGCAGCCTGCTGCATATTATGGGTGACTATTATTATAGTATACTTATTCTTTAATTCACGCATTAATTCCTCGATCCGAACAGTGGCCTGGGGATCCAGCGAAGAACACGGCTCGTCCATAAGAAGTACCTCGGGCTTTACCGCGATGAGCCGGGCGATACACAACCGCTGTTTCTGCTCCAAAGAAAGGCTTAAAGCCGATTTATTCAATTTATCTTTCAAATCATCCCACAACAAAACCGAACTTAAGCTTTGTTCGACGATCTCATCATAATTATTCTTGCCTTCAACCAGACTGTGGATCTTCAGGCCAAAAATGATATTCTCGTAAACTGACAGCGGAAAAGGATTCGGCCGCTGAAAGACCATGCCCACTTTCTTGCGCAGATCGATCAGATCCGCGGTCGGATCAATGATATTCTTACCTTCGATAACCACCTCTCCGGTTATCCGGAACCCTTCGATAAAATCGTTCATCCGGTTAAAAACCCGCAGCAAGGTAGACTTGCCGCAGCCGGAAGGCCCGATTATGGCAGTGATCGCCTTTTCCCGGAAAGAGGCATTAACGCTTTTCAGCGCCTGGAATTCGCCGTACCACAAATTCAAATTTTTAGTAATTATTTTAGCCATTCTGTTTTACTTGTGACAAGTGACTTGTGACGTGTGACTTTTTCATCCAAATTTCCCTCGAATATACCCATCCGTGCGTTTATCAACAGGTGCGGTAAAGATCTTTTGGGTGCTATCCAATTCCACCAACTCTCCGGATAGGAAAAACGCGGTTCTATCCCCCACCCGGGCCGCCTGCTTGACATTATTAGTCACCAGGATAATAGTATAACTTTTCTTTAATTCCACCATGGTATCTTCTACTTTGGCGGTAGAGATCGGATCCAGGCCTGAGCAAGGCTCGTCGAATAAGATCACCTCCGGCTCGACCGCCAGGGTACGGGCAATACAAAGCCGCTGCTGCTGTCCGCCGGAAAGCTTAAACGCGGACTCATTAAGCCTATCCTTCATTTCCTCCCAGATATAAGCCTGCTTCAAGGAGCGCTCAACGATCTCAAAAAGTTTTTTCTTATTCCTTTGGCCGTGCATACGCGCGCCGTAAGCCACATTTTCAAAAACCGTCAAAGGAAGCGGCAAAGGCATGGCAAAGACCATCCCGATCTTCTTGCGCAGGATCTCCGGATCGATCTTGCGGATATCATTTCCTTCCAGCTCCACCAGCCCCTGCATCTTGAAACTGAGTTCCAACTCGTTCAAGCGGTTAAGCGTGCGCAAAAAAGTAGTCTTTCCGCTGTTTGCCGGTCCGA
Source organism: Candidatus Omnitrophota bacterium (assembly GCA_026387435.1). Taxonomy (GTDB): domain Bacteria; phylum Omnitrophota; class Gorgyraeia; order Gygaellales; family Profunditerraquicolaceae; genus JAPLLS01. Next base: position 5,058 of record JAPLLS010000110.1, on the reverse strand, counting down.
TGACGCTCAGGATCTCGTTTGTCGCGATCTGCAAACTTACATCCTTAAGCGCTTGTGTCGAGCCTAGCCAAATATTCAGATTTTCGATATTGAATTTATTCATTATTTCACCACTTCTTCTTTTTTCTGAACTGAGACCTGATGATGATCGCCACTAAATTCATGAACAAAACCATGACCAGCAGGACGAAGGCGGTGCCGTAGCGGATCTTCTCGTTCACGTTCGGCACCTGGGTAGAAATCACATACAAGTGATAGGGCAAAGCCATGGCCTGATCAAATATCGACTTCGGCAAGCGCGGCAAATAAAACGCCGCTACCGTAAATAAGATCGGCGCGGTCTCACCAGCTGCCCGGCCTAAGCCCAGGATCGTCCCGGTCAATATCCCCGAAATCGCGTTAGGCAAAACAATGTTGCGGATCGTCTGCCACTTACTTGCCCCCAGAGATAAACTAACTTCCCGAAAAGATTGAGGAACTGCCTCCAACGCTTCCCTCGAAGCTGTGATGATGATCGGTAAAATCATGATCCCTAAAGTCAAGGAACCGGAAAGAATGGAAACCCCGAATTTAAAAAAGACCACAAAAAGCGCCAGGCCGAAAAGCCCGTAAACTACAGAAGGAACGCCCGAGAGGTTGACGATGGACAGCTTGATCATCCGGTTAAGCAGGTTATCTTTGGCGTATTCGCTTAAATATATCGCGGCCAGGACCCCGATCGGCAGAGCAAAAATTATCGCTCCGCTGACCAGGTAAAGCGTCCCCACGATCGCCGGAAGAATTCCTCCGGCGCGCATGCCCTGACGGGGCATATCGCTGAGGAACTGCCAATTGATCGCCGGAAGGCCTTTAAGGATGATCTCCACCACGATAAAACCCACCGGCAGCACAATAAGCAGGGTCGAGAACAATAAAAAGCTAAAGGCGATCTTCTGGGTCCTTAAAGGGTTTCTTTTCATTTATTCCTGTGCAAAAATAGGTCCGCGCTCACGTTAATAATAAAACTGATCACGAATAAGACTACGCCGATCGCGAATAAGGCGAAATAATGTTCGCTTCCCACTACCGCCTCGCCCATTTCCGCGGCAATGGTCGCGGTCAAAGTGCGTACCGGCTGTAAAATACTCTGGGGGATGACCGCGGCGTTTCCGGTGATCATCATTACCGCCATAGTCTCTCCGATCACCCGGCCGATGCCCAGCATAACCGCGGCTAATATGCCCGAAGAGGCCGCAGGCAAGATCACCCGCCAGATTGTTTGCCAGTGGGTGGCCCCTAAAGCAAAAGAACCCTCGCGGTAGGATTTGGGGACCGCGTAAAGCGCGTCTTCGGCGATCGAAACGATCGTCGGCATAGCCATGAAAGCCAACATGATCGACCCCGATAACGCGGTCAGCCCGGTGGGCAGATGGAAAACATTTTTCACCAGGGGCACTAAAGTGACCATCCCGATAAAACCGATGACTACGCTGGGGATCGCCGCTAAAAGCTCGATCCCCACCTTAAGTAATTCTTTGATCTTATTGGGAGCGACTTCGGCGATGTAGATCGCGCAGCCCACTCCGATAGGCACGGAGATAACCGCGGCGCCGAAAGTGACTAAAAGCGAACCCAGTATAAGAGGCAGGATCCCCAGTTGCGCCGGCTCAGATATGGGATACCAGCTTTTACCGAAGAGGAAATCAAGCGGAGATACGATCTTGAACAACGCCAGACCTTCCTTGAGCAGGAAAATAAAGATCAGAACCACAAAAAAAACAGAAGCTAATCCGCATACAAGGATCAGCTTCTCGATTATGAACTCTTTGATCTTGCGCATAGTCAATTGTATTCTTAAAGTTTGCTATTTGATCGGGACAAAATCGGTTTCCAGAACGATCTTCTGGCCTTCCGGAGAAAGCGCGTAATCGATAAATTTCTTAACCAAGCCCTGAGGCTGGCCGTTGGTGTAGACAAATAAAGGCCGGGATATCGGATAAACGTTCTTGACCACATTGTCGATACTGGGAGTGATATAGTCGGATTTCTCATTTTTAGCGATCATAACCGGTTTTTGCTTCGAAGAAATATAGCCCATGCCATAATAACCGACCGCGGAAGAATTCCCCGCGACTTCGTCGGCAATAGCCTGCGAAGAAGAAAGCATCAGCGCCTTGGGAGAAAATTCTTCTTTGGAATTAGGATCGTTCTTCCTTAAAACGTGCTCTTTAAAATAAACGTGGGTGCCGGAATTAACCTCACGGGAAAGAACGACGATCTTTTCATCCTTACCGCCCACTTCTTTCCAATTGGTTATCTTGCCGCTAAAAATCCCTCCCAGCTGGTCCAAAGTCAGCTTATCCACGTTGTTTTTAGGATTAACCACCACCGCGATCCCGTCCAAAGCCACTTTTATTTCATTAGGCATTATTCCTTTGAGTTTAGCCTGGTCGATCTCCTTCTGCTTGATCTCCCGCGAGCTCATGGCGATATCGCAGGTGCCGCTGAGCAAGCTGGCCAGCCCCGTTCCCGAGCCTCCGCCGGTGACCGCGATAAATTCTTCGTGATATTTCTCCATATATTTCTCCGCCCAGGCCTGGCCGAGATTGACCATGGTATCCGAACCCTTGACCTGCAATGAATTATTCTGCCGGGCGGCAAAAGCCGGAATAACTGAAACTAATATTATTAAAACTGCGATTATTCTTCTGAACATGATCTCCTCCTTGTTTTGAATATCTTAACCTCAAGAGGTTATATCTTTATTAAACCAATGTAAAATCCGTGTAAATTATACCTTGAGTCAGAAAAGAGTTATTTAGGAAGGATAAACCAAAATTTGGAACCAAAACCTTCGGCGCTTTCTACGCCAACAGTCCCCTGATGCAGTTCTATGATATGCTTAACGATGGATAACCCCAGACCGGTACCCCCGAGTTCCCGGGAGCGGGCTTTGTCCACCCGGTAAAAACGCTCAAAAATCCGCGGCAAATCTTTAACCGGGATCCCCAGTCCCGAGTCTTCAATAGTAACCGTAATTTTACCATCAACCTCCTGGGAATAAAGCCTGATACTGCCGTTGTCTCTGTTAAATTTAACGGCATTATCGATTAGATTTACAAATACTTGTTCGATCTTAGCCTGATCCGCTTCAAGAAAAATACCGGTCGGAATTTCGTTATTAACGACGAGGAAACTTTTGCGGATCTGGACCCAAAAACCGCCCAGCACTTTATCAACCAGCCCCTTGAGTTCAAAAGTCTGGCGCTGGAGTTGTATTACTTTAGACTCTAAATACGATAGATCCAACAGATCATTGACCAAATTGTTCAGCCGGTCAGTGTGCTCCTGAATTATCTGTAGGAAATGCTTGGCGTTTTCCTTGTCTTCCAGCGCCCCTTCGATCAAAGTTTCCACAAACCCCTTAATGGAAGTAAGCGGGGTTTTCAGTTCGTGAGAAACATTAACCACAAAATCCGAACGGATAGTTTCCAATTTTCTCATCTCGGTAATATCATGGACAACTATTGTGCAGCCGCTTACTTTTTGCCGGTCAAAGATCGGAGTGGCATTAACCTGAAAGATCCGCTGCACTGGCCAAACCAGGCTAAGCTCCCGGGAAACAGCCTCTTTTTTCTTGAAAACCCCGGAAATTATCTCGTAAAGATCGTTATTAGGAATGGCCTCGAGAAAAAATTTTCCTTTAACCCGTTTACTATCGATTCCGAATATTTTTTCTACTGTCGGATTAAGTGATGTTATCCTGGATTCTCGGTCCAAGGCGATGACACCTTCGATCATACTGTTCAAAATAGCCCGCGCCTGGCTGTTTTCTTTTTCCAACTGCTCGATTCTTCCCGCAACTTGCCCAAATGCGGCTTCGAGCCTGGAAATCTGATCCCGAGACTTATCTTTCTCCCCGGAAATATTCCCGGTCTGAACAAGCTTCTCAAGACCTTCGGAGATTTTCTTGATCTTTTTGCGCGACGCAAAAAACATAAATTCCTCTATTATTCCTGGAAACGATAGCCGTAATTTTTGACGGTTATGATATGTTTGGCCGCGCTTTTTAGTTTTTTGCGCAGCGTCAGGATATGAACATCAACAGTGCGGGTTTGGATATCCATGGCGTGGTCAAAACCCCAGATTGTATCCAGGAGAAAATCCCGGCTAAGCACCCTGCTTTTGGCCTGAACCAGGGTTTTTAAGAGCTCGAATTCCTTGGAAGTCAGTTCTGTGGGTTTATGGGCTACGGATACTTGGATCTTAGAAAAATCTATCTCCAGCTCAGCAAGCCTAAAAATATCCCTGGGGATTTCTTTTTCTGAGCTGCGGCGTAAAACCGCTTTGATCCGGGCGATCAATTCTTTGGGGCTAAAGGGCTTACTCACATAATCATCCGCGCCTAACTCCAGGCCAACGATCTTATCGGTTTCCTGAGTCTTGGCGGTCAGCATGATTATGGGGATCCGGGAAGTTTTGGGCTCTTTTTTTACTTGCTTGCAAACCTCCAAGCCGTCGATTCCGGGAAGCATCAGGTCCAAGAGGATCAAATCCGGATATTCTTTGACTGCTAGATCCAAAGCATCCTCGCCGTCATGGGCGTCAACAGTCCGGTAACCTTCTTTTTTAAGGTTATAACTGAGCCTCTTGACGATGTCTTTTTCATCGTGAACTTTAAGGATCTTCTCTTTTGGTTTCATTTCTTCATTTAGCTTTAATAGCCAGGACCTTGATAAAATCAGCGGCGTCTTCGATCTTATCAGTCACGCCTTCCAGGTATTCCGCCAGCTGATAGCTCAACAACAAGCTGGTCGGCTCAAGCTTGGCGTGGATTATGGCTTCGATCAAAAGCCTTTTCTGGTCATCCGCGGCATGTTCGATCCGGGCTACTTCCTCGCAGTCAGCCATAGCTTTCTTAAGGTCATTTTTAATGATCGCGCCTATCCCTTCCTTGAGTTTCGAAATAGAAGTGAATATTAAGTCTGTGGCCGTAGAAATATTCTTGAGGATACTTTCCGGAAGTTTCTGCTCGATAAAACCTAAAAGCCGGGCCGCGCCCAAAGTCCAGTCGGCGAT
>JAPLLS010000071.1 GCA_026387435.1 Candidatus Omnitrophota bacterium | reverse complement strand
ACTCCGCTTCGGAAATTATTTCCATTGCGCCGCGCTTGATAATTTCTAACTGGTCTTTGATATCCATGTCAACCTCTTGAAATTAAATCCGGGGTCGGTTCTCATTTATTTCACAAGACGTTTCCCGATTAAAAATAAATGAGAACCGTCCCCTATTTTTTAGATCTTGGCGGAAAGGCCGATCTTGCCCTGTTCCACGTCAACCTTGATGACTTTAACGTTGACCTTGTCGCCGGGTTTAAGAGACTTGAGCTTCTCACCGTCGATCTCGTTGGTGAATACCAGCCCTTCGAGGTCCTCTTCGATCTTGACGAAAACCCCGAAATCGGTAATGCTGACCACTTCAGCCTCCAGCTGGGTATCCAGCTTGTATTTCTCGGCGATCTTGGTCCAGGGATTTTCCTGAAGCTGCTTTAAGCCCAGGGCGATCCGCTGGGTCTGGCTGTCCACCGAAAGGATCTGCACTTCGATCTTCTGGCCTTTTTTCAAAAGATCCTGAGGATTAGTGATCCTCTTGGTCCAGGAAAGATCGGATATATGGATCATTCCTTCCAGGGTCGAATCCAGCTCCACGAACACGCCGTATTTGGTAAAACTCTTGACTTTGCCCTGAACCAGGGTCCCGGCGGGGAATTTCGACTCTGAATCGATCCAGGGATTCTGCTCCAGCTGCTTGATGCTTAAAGCGATCCTGCGGGAATCTTTGTCCACGGTCAGGATCTGCGCTTCCACCATATCCCCGATAGCAAAAACCTCGTTGGGATTATTGATCTTCTTGGTCCAGGAAATTTCGGAGACGTGAATAAGCCCCTCGATACCCTTTTCCAATTCCACGAACACGCCGTAAGGAAGGATGCTGACCACCTTTCCTTTTATTTTAGTGCCCACGGTAAATTTGCTGACTATATCCTGCCAGGGATCCGGCAATCTCTGCTTTAAACCCAAAGAGATCTTTCCGTTTTCCCGGTCCATATTCAAAAGCATTACTTCGATCCGGTCGCCAACAGCCACGATCTCGGAAGGATGCGAGATCTTCGACCAGGACATATCGGTTATGTGCAGCAGCCCGTCCGCCCCGCCCATGTCGATGAATGCCCCGAAATCGGTGATGGCTTTGACCAGCCCCGGATAGACCTGGCCGATTTTAAGTTCCTGCCAAAGCTTCTCGCGGGATTCCTCTTTTTCTTTATGCAGAGCTTCCCGGCGGGAAAGGATGATCCCGTAACGGAGCTTATTGATCTTGATGATCTTGAACTTGAAGATCTTACCGATAATATCCCTTTCCAACACGTTCTTGAAAGCGGACAAAGATGCGGGCAAGAAACCTTCGATGCCCAGGACCTCGACCAGGAAACCGCCTTTTACTTTCTTGACCGGCCTTCCCTCGATCAGGGTTCCGTCTTCAGAAGCCCGGACAATGGTATCCCAGCCTTGCATGCATGAATCCGACGTCAACCAAAACCTCTTTGGTCTTTAAGGCGACGATCTTGCCTTTGACGATCCGGCCCTCGTGGATCATCTTGATACTGTCGTTGTAGAGCAACTCCATCTCTAATCTTGTTTCAGCAGGTGTTTCCATTTTCATTTCCTCCCTTACGTGTTTAAAGTTTTATCGCTCTTTTATTTTTTTGATTATCCGATCGACCAACCATCTGGGCGCGGAAGCGCCGCTGATTATCCCGATCAGAGCCGCGCCTTTAAGATGCTTTAAAAGCGCCGCGTTGTCTTTCTCGGCCAGAAAAGTCTTTTTATTTACCCTGCGGCCGAGCGCGAGAAGCCTTTTAGTGTTAGCGCTTGTCCGTGATCCGATCACTACAAGCCTATCCACGGCTCTCGCCAGTTCTTTCACCTCCTCCTGCCTGCGCGATGTATCCAGGCATATGGTATTGAATATATGCACCTCTTGAATATTGTGATTTTTCCTTAAGATCGAACCTACTATTGAAAAGAATTTTTCCTTGGATTGGGTGGTCTGAGAGATGATGCCGACTTTCTTGTAAGAAAACTGATTTTCTAATATGTCTTTCTGGGACTCGATGATTATCGCCCCGGGAGCCAGGTCAATAAGCGCTTTGACTTCCGGGTGATGCCTGTCGCCAATAATAATGACAATAAATTTATCGGTATAGAGTTTTTTGCAGATCTTGTGGACGTGAGAAACGTAAGGACAAGTTACATCGATAAGCTTGAGCTTTTTTTTGCGGGCAGACTCGATGATGTAGCGCGGGCTGCCGTGTGAAGGCAGGATCACGCAGGAATGATCCTGGACTTCGTCCAGAGATTTGACATTGATCAATCCTTTAAGCCTTAACCGGTTGATCTCTTCGTGGTTATGGATTATCGAACCCAGGGAGTAAATCTTGCCTTTTTCCTTGTTCAAAACGCTTTCGGCGATGTTTATCGCCCGGCTGACCCCGGAACAAAAACCAAGGCTTTTGGCTAGTTTGATTCGCAGCATGAAAGTTGCTTTATGGCTTGCATTACCGTAACGGCAACATCTGAATAAGCCACCCTCCTTTCCAATGGGATTTGTTTTCCGAATGTGACGGAAATTTTAATGGGACGAGGGAAAATTGCGCCCTTAGGCATAGCCTCTAAAGTCCCTTTGACATAAGCCGGAATGACCGGCACATTAAGTTTATCCACTAAAAAACCCACCCCTTCCTGCCCATTCCCAAGTTTACCGTCAGCGCTCCTGGTCCCCTCGGGAAATATCAACAGCCCTCCGCCACCGCGGCTAACTCTTCTGATCGCCTCTCTTATTGCCCACAGATCAGCTCCTTTGCGCCTTAAAGGGAAACAGTTGACCCGGCGCAATATCCAGCCGAAAAAAGGATTACTGAAAAGTTCCTCTTTGGCCATAAAATTAACGTTACCCGGACAAGCCAGGCCCAGAGCGATGGGATCCAAATTGCTGACGTGGTTGGAAACCAGGATAAATCCGCATTTTTCAGGCACGTTTTCCCGGCCTTTGATTTCCAGCCTCATATAAAATATAAACCACGGCCAGAGGAACATCTTGCCGATCTTATACCACATTATTCAAAATCAGCTCTTTGCCGAAATCAAGAAGTTTGAACGATTGAGCCTCATTCTTGGATTCGGAATAAATCCTGATGATCGGCTCGGTGCCGGAAGCCCGGAGCATCAGCCAGCTGGTATCTTCGAGAAAAAACTTCAACCCGTCACTGTCGTCGACTTTGATCACTTTTTTGCCCAAAACGGATAGTGTTGACTTTAACGGGGAAATGTCGATCGCTCCCATGCTCTTGAGTTTTAACTCGCTGCGAACATAGTAATACCTTCCAAACTCTTTTTCCATATCCTTAAGGATGGCCAGCATCGATTTCTTTCGGTAAACCATCATCTCCAGAAGCAGCAGTCCCGCGAGGCTGCCGTCTCTTTCCGGGACATAATTCTTGAATCCCATTCCGCCGGCTTCTTCGCCGCCGACCAAAATATCCTCTTTGATCATCAACTCGGAAATATATTTGAATCCCACCGGCGTCTCGTACAACTTAAGCTTGAGTTTTTTGCAGATGTTATCGACCAGATTCGAGCCTACCAGGGTCTTGACCACTCCTCCGGACATCTTGCGGTCCTGGATAAGATGCAGGATCAATAATCCCAATACTTTTTGGGGATTGATGAACTCTCCCTTGCCGGCAAAAGCCGCGATCCGGTCGGCGTCGCCGTCTAAAACCAGACCCAAATCGAATTTACCGGTATTCATCTTCTTTACCGTAACTTCCAGATTTTCCAGCACCGGTTCGGGTTTTAAACCTTCAAAAGAAGGATTGATATCCGCACGCAGGAATTCGGGTTTTACTTTTGTAGCCTTAAGCACCTCCCCGATGAAGCTGTCGCCGGAGCCGTGCATGGAATCCACCAGGACCTTAAAAGTCGCGTTCTTTAATTTTTTAAAATCGATATAACTTCGCAGAAAATCCACATAATCTTGAGTTAAATCAACCTTGCTTATCTTTCCAGGAGGACACTCTTTAGTCTCCAGAGGCTCGGCAATCAACTTCTCCACTTCCCGGGTAACTTCCACCCCAGCTGCTCCACCTTCCGCGGTTTTTATCTTGATCCCGTTATAGCTGGCCGGATTGTGGCTGGCAGTGATCATCACTCCCGAAGTAAGTTTTCTCTTCTGCACGGCAAAGCTCAAAGTCGGCGTCGGAACGCAGCGATCGGAAACAACCACGTCAATGCCGTTTTTAGCCAGGACTTCGCTTACAATTTCAGCGTATTTGTCGGACATAAAACGGGTATCAAAACCCACAGCCATCCTGGTAATTTTATTCCTGGAGGTATAATAATCGGCGATGGCCTGGGCTACGAGACGGACATTCTCAAAAGTAAAATTATCGCTGATCACCCCGCGCCAGCCGTCAGTGCCGAATTTGATATCTGGTTTTACATTACACATTTCAATCTCCTGATCGTTTCCTTGTAATTTTTGGATTTAAAAATATACGAACCCACGGCCAGGATATTTGCCCCGGCCTCGACCACAAGCTTACCAGTATTCTCGTTTATTCCGCCGTCAACAGCGATATCACCGCTAAACTCAGAACGCAATCTTTTTATCTTCGGAATAACACTGCCGATAAATTCCTGGCCGCCGAACCCGGGATTAACCGACATCACCAGGACAAAATCAACCAGTCCTAAGATCGGCTTTATTTTAGCATAAGGAGTCTTGGGATTAAGAGAGATCCCTAAGCTTACTTTCTTCAGCTTGAGCTTATTGCGTAAAGCCTGAAGCGTTTTCTTGCCGCAAACTTCAATATGCACGGTGATCATGTCCGCGCCTGAAGCGACGAAGCTATCGACAAATCTTTCCGGATGCTCGATCATCAAATGCACATCCAGCGGCAATTTAGTCACTTTGCGGATATCCTTGAGCACCACCGGACCGATAGTGATATTCGGCACGAAATGGCCGTCCATCACGTCAACGTGCAAGAGATCGGCTCCGGCAGACTCAACCGCCTTTATCTCTTCAGCCAGCCGGCTGAAATCACAGGACAGGATCGATGGCGCGACTTTTATTCTCATAGATAAAGTTTTTTCTTGTAGATATACTCGAAAACCGCTTCCGGAACCAGGTAACGGAAGGATTTTGATTCCTTGATGCACTGCCTGATCTCAAATGCCGAAACATCCACTGCCCGGATGCCCACTCTGCGCACGTAGGAAGGAATATTTTCCAACGGATACCCCGGACGGGTAGCGACCACGAATTTTACCAGGCGCAGCAGTTCCCGGAAATCCTTCCATTCGTCCAAATATTTCAAAAGATCGGACCCGGTGATAAAATACAGCTCGTCTCCGGGGAATTTCTGGTTAAAAGCCTTGACCGTGTCCACGGTGTAAGACGGGCCTTTTCTTTTGATCTCGATATCCGAAGCAAAAAAGTAATCGTTGCCCTTGATCGCGGCTTTAACCATGCAAAGCCTGTCATCGGCCGCGGCTACGTCGGAATTCTGTTTATGCGGCGGGATATAAGCCGGGACAAATATCACCTTATCCAGTTGAAGCTTTTCCCTGACTTCCTCGGCCAGTATCAGATGGCCGATATGGATGGGATTGAACGTGCCGCCAAGTATCCCGATCTTCAAAGCCTCACCTGGCCGTGGCCGAAAACCATGTATTTATAGCTGCACAATTCCTCCATCCCCATCGGCCCCCGGGCATGCAGCTTGTCCGTGGAGATCCCGATCTCCGCGCCCAGGCCGAACTGATTGCCGTCGGTAAAACGGGTGGAAGCGTTGACGTAAACGCAGGCGGAATCCACAAAACGCAGGAATTTAAGCGCGTTATCGTAATTGTCGGTGACGATCGTATCCGAGTGATGCGAGCCATAAGTATTGATGTGCTCGATCG
>JAPLLS010000064.1 GCA_026387435.1 Candidatus Omnitrophota bacterium | reverse complement strand
AGCACTTCCTTGAATTTTTTGGTCAAGGCCGGGACGATCTCGAAAATATCGCCTACGATGCAATAAGTAGCCACTTTGAAGATCGGCGCGTCAGGATCTTTGTTAATGGCCACGATGATCTTGGAAGACTGCATCCCGACTAAATGCTGGATCTGGCCGGAAATCCCGCAGGCGATATATAACTTGGGAGCGACAGTCCTTCCGGTCTGGCCTACCTGGTGCGAATAGGGGATCCAGCCGGAGTCAACCGCGGCGCGCGATGCGCCTACTGCTGCGCCCAAAACTTCAGCCAGATCATGGAGAATCTTGAAATTCTCCGGACCAGCCATAGCCCTTCCTCCGGAAACGATAATATCCGCTTCGGCGAGGTTGACCAGGTTCTCGACTTCTTCCACCACGTCCATTAGAGTCGTACGGGAAACCAGGTCGTCAATATGGAATACTTCCTTGATAATCTTGCCTTTTCGGGATTTGTTTAATTCCGGTTGGATGAAAACTTTGTGCCGGACCGTAGCCATCTGCGGCCGGTAATTGGGTGAAATGATGGTAGCCATGATATTCCCGCCGAAAGCCGGGCGGGTCTGCAGCAAAATTTTCCGGTCTGATTCGATATCTAATCCGGTGCAATCGGCGGTCAGCCCGGCGTCTATCTTGACCGCAACCCTGGCGATCAAAGACCGGCCGATGATAGTCGCACCGCTAAGCACGATCTCAGGTTTATACTTACGGATAAGGCTGACTAAAACATTGGTATAAGGCTCGTCCAGAAAATTAGCGAGCTGTGGAGCTTCCACCAGATAAACCGTATCCGCGCCGCCGGCGATCAGGTTTTGGGCCTCTCTCTCAATGGCATTGCCGATCAATACCGCTCCGACATAAGTGTTGAGCTTATCCGCCAGCTCCCTGGCTTTTCCGATCAGTTCATAAGAGACCGACTGGACCTTGCTTTTCTTCTGCTCAACGAATACCCAAACCCCTTTATAGCCGCTGAAATCTTTTTTCTCAATCTGAGTTTGCGGTTTTTCCAGTAATATGGCCTTGAATTTACAACTCGGCACGCAGGCCCCGCAAAGAGTGCATTTATGCAAATCGATGACCGCTTTTTTATTAATCAGGACTATCGCACCGAAAAGGCAAGTTTTAATACATAAACCGCAACCTACGCATTTATCGTTGATGATCTGGATTCCCATTTTAACCTGTTATCTCGCTTTTTAAAAGTTTAACTAATTTTTCGACAATTTCCGGAGTTTCTCCCGTTAACTTCTGCCCGCCGGTCCGGTGAGGCGGAGTGAAGATCTTGACTACCGTTGTCCTGGAACCGCTTAACCCTACCTCTTTAGGATCCACTCCGATATCTTTAGCGGTCCAGGCCGTGATCTTGGCTGATTTAGCTCTGATCATCCCTTTTAAAGACGGGATACGCGGCTCATTGATCTCTTTGACGACGCTAAACAGCGCCGGTAACGGAGTCTCCAGGACATCGAAACCTTCTTCGGTCATCCTCTCCACCCGGACTTTATTATCTTTTATTTCCTCAATTTTTTTGACATAAGTGATCTGGGGAATATTTAAAAACGCGGATATCCCCGGACCGACCTGGGCGGTATCGCCGTCCGAGGCCTGTTTGCCGCAAAGGATCAAATCAAATCCGCCGATGTCATTTTTGATCCTGGTAATAGCGTGAGATAAGGTATTGCTGGTCGCCCAGGTATCTCCTCCGGCAAAGGCCCTGTCGGAGATCAATATCCCTTCGTCGCTTCCCAGAGAGATCGCTTCGCGCAAAGCTGCGTCAGCCTGAGGAGGCCCCATAGTCACTACAATTACCTTGCCGCCGTAGCGCTCCTTTAACCTGACCGCCTCTTCTATGGCATACATGTCAAAAGGATTGATAATGGATTTTACCCCTTCG
>JAPLLS010000094.1 GCA_026387435.1 Candidatus Omnitrophota bacterium | reverse complement strand
AGGGTCAGAAAATTCTTGAACTCGTTTACGCCTTTTTCCTGAAGCGAACTTTTCATGCGCCGGAACAGCTCCCAGGTCATTTCTACGTCCGAGAATGCCCGGTGCTTCTGAATATTCTCTATTCCTAAAGTTTTAGCCACGAACCACAAAGCGTGTCTTTCCAGACCGGGGAACAACTTCCTGGACATCGTCAAAATATCCACCATGGCAAAATCCTCAAGCGGGGCCTTTCCAGCCAGAGCCAGTTCGTTATTAAGAAATCCCAGGTCAAAGGGCATATTGTAAGCGCATAAACAGCCGCCTTTAATAAAATTCAGAAAATCAGGCAGGATATCCTCCATTTTAGGGGCGTTTTTGAGCATCTCGGAACTAATCTGGTTGACTTCAAAAGCCCGGGGAGAAACCTGGCGGTCCGGATTTACCAAGCTATGGAATTGCCCCAGATTTTGCTCTCCCTTGAACCTCAAAGCGGCGATCTCTACGATCCGGTCGCCGCTTTTAGGATCGAGCCCGGTTGTCTCGGTGTCAAAGATTACAAATTCTACCTCATCTATTTTTCTATCCATTTTTTCTGTCCGCGATAAAAGCAGGGATCAGCCTGAGAGGCCGGTATGACTCTTTTACGGCCTTAAGATTCTTTAACCCGGAATCATCCATGATGTTGATATATTTATAAGCCTCCAGTTCCTGGCAAAACCTGCGGAAGATATACTGGCTTACCCCTTTAACCGATAGATCGGCAAATTCGTATAAAATGCAGAAAGTTCCCGGGCTCATTTCAAAACCAACGGTAAAAGCCTTGATCTTTCCATCGATCTGCACGACCCTGGCCTTAAGCCCCAGCTCGGCAAAAGGCTCAAAAATCCCCTCCAGGCAAAGGAGTCCGTCGTTAAGCATGCCTTTATATACCGTGTCGTTATTGCCGGAAGAACGTTCCTGGGCCCAAAGCTTATACAGATCCAGGCAATCTTTTTTAAAATGACACTGCCGGGCATTTATTTTTTTTGTCCATAAGCTTAAAAGCTTCTCCGGAAGCTTTCAAACTCAAATTCTGCCCGAGAGGAGGAAGATAAAGAAAACATCCGGTTGGATCAAAGAAAAAAACGCACAGGTTTTTATCGATTATTTCCCATTGGATGTCAAAGATGCTGCGCCAGATATAAATATTGGCAAAGGAGTAAACGGAAAGTTCGTGGGCTTGCAGGCCGAGGAATTCCCGGAAAAGCTTTCGGTCGGCAAGTGATAAGTTCTTAAGTCCCATAGACTATACTTTAAGTTCGATAAGATCCTTTACCCCTTCGTACTCCTGAGCCAGAAAAGGGTTATTTTTAAGGATATCCAGGTACCCCTTGTTCTGGACCAGCTCAATTAAGCTGCGGGTATATTCTTCAAATTCCAGGTTTTTATTGTTTTCCCGGACAAAAGCGCAGTTGGGATCCAAAGCCAGAAACACCTTTTTTTTCTTGCGGTCAAAAAGAAACGGATAAAACCGGCATTCAAAAGGACGATTCGCGTAGATCTTGCATTTATTGTCGCCGGAAGAAAGATTGCCGCAGATAAAATCATTTCCCCCGGGAGCCGGGACGATCTGGATCTTGGCCACCTCGGATTTTTCCTCTTCCAAAAGATGCGGCTGCCAAACGCTGTCTTGCCGGCTGAACCGGCAGCAGCCCCGGCATTTCAAACAAAACTCCTGCGGGATCATTTGCTTAAAAGATACTCTCATTTAACTATGCTGCCGAGCTTGACTTCTTTATCCGGGCTTAAAACCGCGATTCCGTTCTCGTCTGAAGCAGCCAGGATCATCCCCTGGCTTTCCACGCCCCGCAACACTACCGGTTCCAGATTATCCACCACCACCACCAGCCTGTTGACAAGATCCTGGCTGGCATAGGATTTCTTGATGCCGGCGACTACCTGCTTGGTTTTATCCCCCAGATCCAGGGTAAGCACATATAATTTGTCCGCATTAGGATGATCCGTGACTTCCTTGATCCTGGCGATCTTAAGTTCTAATTTTTTGAATTCCTCGATGTTCACCATTCTCGCTCCTCAAGTATTTTAAAAAAAATGCACCTTAACCGCAAAAGGTGCCCAGGTTCTTAAACAAACCTCATCCTTAACTATTTCTTAACAGCTGTCTTTTTATACCTCCGTCCGCCGGTCTTTGGCATAAGCGCTGCCCCCCAACCCCTTGACGTAATGTTTTAAGTCCGCGGCGATCTGGCTTAACTGGGCCACGTGGGAGAAATTCCGGTACTCGTTGGTAAGCACGGCTACGGAGATCCCTAAAAGCGGGATTTGAGTAACTTCGCCTTTGCGGTTCTTGGCCACCAGATAACCCCGGGTAATATCTTCCTGGTTCATAAACTCAAGCTTGCCCTTATCGAATTCGACAACGATATCCTTGGAAAGCCCCTCCCACCGGTCTACGGAGGTTATAAAGATAAAATCGTCGCCGCCGATATGGCCGAGAAAATCATCAGTTTCTCCGAATTTCTTAAGGGCCCTAATAATGATCTGGGCGGTGAAATAAATGATCTTGTCCCCCATATCAAAGCCGTAGTTATCGTTGAACTCCTTGAATTTGTTCAGATCGACATAGCCGACGGCGAATAAAACATGCGACTTTATCCGGTTCTCCAGCTCTTTAAAAACGGAAATATTCCCCGGGAGTTTCGTCAGCGGGTTCGCGTCCAGATCGCGGGTCATCCGGACAAAAGAAGCTTTAACCCGGGCCAGAAATTCAGCAGGCTCAAAAGGCTTTTCCACATAATCGTCGGCCCCGGCGTAAATACATTTTATTTTACTTATCGGATCCTTGCTGTCGATGATCATAATTATACTGAGGTGGCGAAGATTGAATTTTGCGCGGATATATTTGGCTACTTCTATTCCTCTTACGGTCGGAGAAACAAAATCGCAGACCACCAGGTTAAAAAGCTGGCTTTCCAGGACTTCCAGAGCCTGGACCTCGGTGCTGCAGGAATAAACCAGGTATCCTTCTCCGGTTAAAAGCTGGGAGAGAAGATCCCGGGTCTGCGCGTCCTAAAACTCATAATCGTTGTCTCACTTTAAAGATTCCAAAATCTTCTTGCAGCCATCCTGAACGTAACGCATCGCTTCGTCGTTTAAGATCAAATAAAAAGTACCCAGGATCTTTTCTTGCGGCTCGGCAAATACCGCCTCGGCCAAGAGAATATGTTTTTCGCCGACATAAGGGGAAGCGACCATGCTCATAGCTTGATGAATAGAACCGCTGACCAGGGTCGGAATCGATGGGATTATAACCGTATGCAATATCATGCTCAGTGCTCCGGCATAAGAAGAAATGATCACATTCCCGATCTCTTTGATGACAGAAAACCCCATTTCGGTGAACAAGCTGCTCTTCTTATCCCCCGTCTGGGAACGATAACACATATCAATGAGCTTAAAAGCGCTTTTTTCGTCCAGGATAAAAAGGATCTCGCCTTTTAAGCCGCTTAATATATTGCTAAAAACACAGATCACGATCTGCTCGTTATTGATCTTGCCCAACATCCCCTGCGAAGAAATAATGTCCAGCGCCGGCATCTCCATGGTAATTTTACGGCCCAGAATCTCGGAAAGAGCGACGCTGCCGTGTCCCGCGGCAATGCTGGAAACTTCTCTTAAAATATCCATCTCGTCTTTCATCGGATACTCCTTTTATAATAATGGTTATCGAAAAAGGGCTGTTGCTTCAGATTATAAAGTATCATAGAATAAAAACAAAATCAATGCTTTTGAGGTGGGGAGCCAAATCCAGCCAGCAGATTTGGCGGGGTCGACGAGATTTGAACTCGCGATCTTCGCCGTGACAGGGCGACGTGTTAAACCAGACTACACTACGACCCCACAAGAACAGGATTTTAATTTTAAGCTAAAAACCGCTTAATTGCAACAGTTTTTTCATATCTCGCGCTTCGCGGGCGAATTTATGGTGGGCGCTAGAGGACTTGAACCCCTGACCCTCTGCGTGTAAAGCAGATGCTCTAACCAGCTGAGCTAAGCGCCCCTCAAAAAATTCCCAACATTAACTATAGAAGAATTTTTTGACCCCGAGCGCAGATAGCGCGAGGGGGCAAGAATCATTCAATGCCACCACAAAACCTGCGCTATTTCAACCCGGGTTATCCCGCGGCCGACAGCTTGCCCAGGATAGTCAGGGTAAAAACCATAACCAGCAAAGCTACGGTTTCGGTCATCCCCAGAACGATCAGGTAGTTGGTAAACCCTTTATTGGTTTCGCCCATAGCGTCGCAGGCGCTGGCAGCGCACTTGCCCTGCCAATACGCGGAAAGCCCGATGGCCGCACCGGCAAAAGCGCCGATACCCCAAAGATACTGGCCGCGGCTAGCTAATTCATAGAGCTTGGTCATGACAATATAACCATAAACCGTTTGCGTCAAGGGCGCGCCGACAAAAGCAACCAAAAGCATAGACGCCGCCTTATTCTGACTGTAATTCTTTTTCCAGGCTCCGATGGCGGCCATGCCGGCGATCCCGGCCCCTGATCCCGACCCTAAAGCCGACAACGCCAAAACCATCCCCAGCCCCAGATCCTTAAACTGCATTAAAACATTTGACTCCATGTAAGCCTCCTCTAGTATTTACGGAGATTTTGGGCACTGTTCGCCGCGAGTTCCGCAGTCCTCAATTTTTCCAAAACATTACTGTAGAAGGAAAAATTGACCCCGAGCGCAGATAGCGCGAGGGGAAGAACTTCTGTCCGAAATCCCTCTCTATTCCGCAAGCGGCTCATATGTCTCGCCGCTCCAGGATACGCCGGCGTGGCCGGAAAACTCAAGTATATTAAGCCTTACTCCGTGCACCAGCACGGACATCGGGCCCATAACCAGATTCAGCGCGTGGCCGATCGATACGATCACTACCGCGGCAACAGCATTGCCGCTGGAACTTGCCATGGCATTGGTCGCGTCGGCGATGGCGACCCCGGCCATGCCCACGGCAAATAACCTGATATAAGAAACCACATCTGTGAAGCTGTTCACTAAACTCAAAGCAATAGTGCCCAACCCTTCTCCGATCGCCTTAAGCATATTTCTCTGCGGGTTAGTGAATAAAACCACCAGGCTGATCCCGCTAAAAAGAAGCGGCTTGCCAAACCACGGGAAAGGATCGTCCAGGATGAGCGTCCGAGCCAGAAAAAATGCCGCCCAGACGATCAACAGCCAACCTATATCCGCCAGAGCGGACAAAGACGGCAGCTTCAAGATCGTTCTCCAGGAATGCGCGATGGATAAATGCACCGCGCCCAGGAAAAAACAGAGCGCCTGGAAGAACTTGGCGTCATTGAGCTGTGGAACAAGCGCGCTGACCTTAACCCCGCTTAACCACTGTTGGCCAAAGAAAGTTCCGCTGAGCATGCCCCAGATAATTGCTGAACTGCTCAACACGTATAACAACAGCGTGGCCTTAGCCTGTTTAAGGCCTAATTTGCGTTTTAAAACGAACCGGGTCAGAAGTAAATATACCACCCCGTATCCGGCGTCTCCGATGAGGATGCCGAAGAATATGCTGAAGAATATCAAAAATGTCCAACTGACATCCAGCTCCCGGTAACCAGGAGTTATGCCCAAAAAGCTTAGTAACGGCCTGACCACTGAAACCCATCTTGGCTGACGCAGTAAAGTCGGGACTACATCTTCATCAGCAGGATCCTGAATTGAAATACCCCACTGATAAGCCCGGGCAGTCTCTTCCAACGTAGCGACCGCTTCAACCGGCGTGTAACCGACCAAATAAACCAACCCGCCCGATTGGCCCATGCCTTGCAAGGCCTTTTGAAAGGCAAGCTCTTTTTCCAGCAGAACCTTATGCTTAAGGATATCCTCGTAATGGTCGCTGTGCTTGCACAAATCCTTGATAAGAGCATCCTCGACCAAACTATCCTGTTGCAGTTTGTGGCGCATAGCGCTTAAGGATGCCTTGGGCGCAGGTATTTCCTTCCAGGCGATATCTCTTTTCTCCCGGGAAACAATAACACAATTGGCGATATTTCCCCGGACAGAAATCTTCTTAACGATAAGCTCTGCCGGCAAATTCTTAATTTCATTTACAGGGATCTCATAAAAACGGATAAAGATATGTTTTGCGGCCAGAGAAAGTATTGCCGCGGGCTCAAAGTCCCCCCAAAGCTCCCACTTGAATATCCTATTTTTAACTAGAAAAGAATATTCCCGCAATTGGTCCAGCCGTTTATCCAGATCAATGATATGCCGGCTGGCCAGCTTCCAGTCGGACACAGGCTTTTGAGGTGGTTTTTCCTGCCCCAAGCAGTAGCGCGACAAAACATCCAGAGCGCCGGAACACACGTTGATATCCTCCTCAAGAGCGGCGATATCTTTACTCTGCGGCGGCTGCTGATGCTCTACGTGCACCAGCCCAAGTTTGCGTAATTGGCTGACAGTGCTTTGCGCGTCTTTAGACTGGCAGACCAGCCAGACTTTTTTCATCTTAACGATCATACCGCCACCTCAAAAGCTTCCAACTCTTCGATCTTTCGTTTGGCGATCTTGCATCTGCCTACGGCGTTAGCCATTTGGTCGCCGATATATATCTTGATCCGGCGGATCGCCTCCAGCGCCTCGGGAATTTTTACCTTCTCAAAAAGATTCACCCTTTGCGAGGTGATGCGAAGTTCATATCTTAAGCTGAGTATCGCTGCCTCGATGACTTTGATCTCCTCGCGCAAAGATACCAGCTCCCGCAAAAAATCAATAGCGCCATCCACCCAGGCCGGAACTGCGAATAGGTCGTATTCCGGCAAAGGAAATTGGGCCTGTTCAAAAACCACCAAATCAACTCCGGCAATATTCTTAGAGCCCAGAACTATCCGCGAGGGAGTAATACAATTTTTGATCGTCGGACCCGCTTCTACCAAAAGCCCGGCCCAACCTGACGCGGCCAGCTTCTTGGTATTAACTAAACGGATTTTTTCCTGAAGCACGGCGTTCCAGCGCAAAATCTCCATCTGCAGCTGCTGTTTTTTCAATTGTAACGTCGGCAAATACCGCTGGAACTGCTTTAAAGCGTCCCTTTGTTTTTTTAACTCGCCTTTAGTTAATTTTATTTTAGCCATAGCCTTCAGGTTTTCGGCCAGTATTGTTCGATCAGTGATCTTTTAATCCCGGTCTCTTCAGGAGCAAAACATTCTTTAAGGATCTCCCAGCCGCGGGAAAGAGCTCTCTCCAGAGGAATATTTACTTTAAGAGACATCATTTCCGTCTCGAAAAGCTTGCCGTATTTAAGCAGCTTTTTATCCCAGGCGCTCATTTGAAAACCCATAGCCTGTTTCTCCAGAGTTTCCCGGTAATTGGCAAAAAGCTGGATCATGGTGTCCATGATCGCGCGATGGTCATTCCTGGTCTTGCCGTTCACCTGCTGCTTCAAGCGGCTTAAAGAGCCAAAGGGTTCGATCACCGCGTTCTTTAAATAGAACTGACCTTCGGTAATATATCCGGTATTGTCGGGAACAGGATGGGTGACATCGTCTCCGGGCATGGTGGTAACCGCGAGGATGGTTATCGAGCCGGCGGCATCGAAATCCACTGCTTTTTCATAGCGGCTGGCCAGCTGGCTGTACAGGTCGCCGGGATAGCCGCGGTTAGAAGGCACCTGCTCCATGGTAATGGATATTTCCTTGAGCGCGTCGGCAAAATTGGTCATGTCCGAAAGAAGCACCAGCACCCGTTTGCCGTTCAAGGCAAAATGCTCGGCCACCGCCAGAGAGATATCCGGGACCAGCAGGCATTCCACGGTCGGGTCGCTGGCTGTGTGCATGAAGAAAATCGAACGGGACAAGACCCCCGCAGCTTCCAGGGTATCCCGGAAAAACAGATAATCGTCGTGCTTTAATCCCATGCCCCCGAGGATAATGATATCTACTTCGGCCTGGATAGCGATCCTGGCCAGGAGCTCATTATACGGCTCTCCGGCAATTGAGAAAATCGGCAATTTCTGCGATTCAACCAAGGAATTGAATACGTCGATCATCGGGATGCCGGTGCGGATCATTTTATTAGGGATAACCCTCTTAACCGGATTAACCGGCGGACCGTTGATATCCACCAGGTTTTCCGATAAAACCGGGCCTTTATCCAAAGGTGTTCCGCTTCCGTTAAAGATCCTGCCCATCAGGTCCTCTCCGCTGGAAACGCGCATCGGGTGACCCAGGAACCTGACTTTATCTCCGGTAGAGATCCCTTTACTGCCGGCAAAAACCTGTAAAGACACCCGGTTGCCGTCGAGACGGATGACCTGGGCCAAAGATACCCCGCGGGACGTGGAAATTTCGGCGATCTCCATGTAACCTACGCCTTCGGCTTCAACCGTAATAACATCTCCTGCTATCTGGACAATACTGGTGTATATTTTATGCATTGCTGGTCTCTTTTTTAGGACTGCGTTTTTGCTCGATCAACAAAGCCACCTCGGATTCGAAATTCTCAAATTCTTTGGTTTTAAATTCGCTGGAATTCCAACCGCGGAATAGCTGTCGGAGCTGCTGGAAAATTTTTAAGGCATCCTCTTTGTTCTCGAAAATAAACTCTGTTTCCAGTATCCCATAGATAAACGCGAAAATATATTGCTGGCGGTCCGCCGAACAGGCCTCGTCGACCGGATCAAAAGCGTTCTGCTGCAGATAAACAGAATCAAAGAATTCGCCTTTTAAATAATCCACATAATCGCCAAGGGCGGTACCTTCTTCGCCGATAACTTTCATCATCTGGAAGATCTCGTGGCTCTTGCGCATAATTTCATGGCCCCGGTCCCGGTAAGCCTGCGGGATAATGCTCGGGTATTTGCTCCAGCTGATCAGCGGGTCGATCGCCGGATACCGCCGGGCATCTGATCGCTCGCGGGAAAGGCCGTGAAAGGCGCCGACAACTTTTAAAGTGGCCTGGGTCACCGGCTCTTCGAAATTTCCGCCGGCGGGACTGACCGTTCCACCGATAGTCACTGATCCCGTCGAGCCGTCATGCAGCCGGACAACTCCCGCCCGCTCATAGAATGAAGCGATGCGGGATTCCAGGTAGGCCGGAAACGCTTCTTCACCGGGGATCTCTTCCAGCCTTCCGGACATCTCTCTCATGGCCTGGGCCCAGCGTGAGGTAGAATCCGCCAAAAGCAAAACGTTCAAACCCATCTGGCGGTAATATTCGGCAATGGTCACCGCGGTATAAACGCTGGATTCTCTGGCCGCAACAGGCATAGAGCTGGTATTGCAAATAATAACCGTGCGATCGCTTAAAGGCTTACGGGTTTTGGAATCGATCAATTCCGGAAATGTCTTTAAAGTCTCCACGACTTCTCCCGCGCGTTCCCCGCAAGCGGCGATGATCACGATATCGATTTCGGCATGGCGGCTGGTCAATTGCTGCAATACTGTTTTACCGGCGCCGAACGGCCCGGGAATACAATAAGTGCCTCCCAAGGCCACCGGGAACAAAGAATCTATAAGGCGCATCTTGGTAACCAAGGGCTGCTGGGGCTTGAGCTTCTCGCTATAAGCTTTAATAGCGATCTTTACCGGCCAGCTCTGTTTCAAATAAACATCCTCTTCTTTGCCGGACTGATCGCGTAAGCGGGCCACCGGAGTTTTTAAATCGTACCTGCCGAGGCTGGCAATGCGGATAACTTCCCAGATCCCGTTCAAACCAAAAGGGACCATAATAAAATGTTTGAAGATCTTTTCCGGGACAAATCCCAGCCGCGATCCGGCTTTTACTTTGTCGCCGATCTTAACCAGAGGGGTGAATTCCCAGATCGTCTCTTCGGCCAAAGCGGGCAAATACTCGCCCCGATTTAAGAAAAATCCGTGCTTCTTGGCCAGGCTGGGCAGAGGATTCTGCAGCCCGTCGAAGATCTGGCCTAAAAGCCCGGGGCCGAGCTCTACCGAAAGAAGCTCTCCGGTGAATTCCGCGATATCCCCGACCTGCAAACTGATAGTGCTTTCATAAACCTGGGTTTCGGCTTTATTCCCTCTGACCCGGATAACCTCGGCCTTAAGAGACTCTTTGCCGTGTCTTATGTAAGCGACTTCATTCTGGATGATAGCCGCATCCACTGCCGCGGTGACCATATTGCCGCTGATCTTAGTGACTTTACCGATCCTCTTTGCTTGCATGCTTATTCCTCACCTATATTATTGCCTTTAATTGATTGATAAAACTCTTTCTAATACTTCCAGCTTATCTATTCTGGCGACCTTTTCCCAGCGCCAGAGGATCTGCAGCTTAAGCGCGTAGACGATCAGCGCGTCCAGATCAAAATAATGGCCAAAACAAAGTTCATCAAGCCTGTGCCACCTGGCCTGATCCAAAAATTTCTCGGATTCGATCAAGGATAAGATCCGATGGCTGTTCATGGCAATGTGGTAAAGCGTTGTGTCGTCGGAGCCGTCGCGGCGCAGATATCTGGCCGGTTCGATCTTCTTGCGGCTGGAACGAATCTTGACCAGCTCATTGCGCAAGCCGACCTCAAAAGCGATCCAGGCCTTGAGAGTTTCCTGGCTGACGACCTGTTCCCAGAGAGCTTCATTTGCGCAAAAGCTGAGAATATCAAAGTCTTTATCCGGGATCAAGCCTTTGCAGGTCTCCAGAAAAGCTTCGGATGAAAAAGGCGGCTTGGCCCCGAAATGAAGCATCGGCAAACTGGATATTAAATACGGATAAGAAGATGCCATATTACTTGGTATCCTTGAGTAATTCCGCTACTTTGGATTTCAGCGATAACCCGATATAATCGCAGAGCGCTTTATTGGAAAAGTCAAAACTGGATTTGCCGGAGTCAAAACTGATAATAAATCCCGATTGAATATCATCCTGAGAGCGCAGCTCTATCCCTTTTTTAAGCTCATCCTTAAGTCTTTTCAGGAAAAGGCCTTCCAATTTATTTTTATCCTCAGCGGACAAATAAACTATGACCCCTTTATTCTCTTTGACGCAATATTCTTTAACCAGCCCTTCAATGATTTTCCCCAGCTCTTCAGGATTAAGAGCAGTGGAAACTTCCGCGGAAATGAGGTTTTGAAGAGTCTGATTGACCTGGCTTTTAAGGGCAAGCATTACGTCCCTGGCTGCCTGCTTTAGGCTGGCTTGCGAACTTTCCTGCATGCGCTGGACTTTTTCCTGCGCTTCTTCAATCAGCTTCTTGGCCTGGTTATTGGCCTTTTGCAAGATCATCTCGGCCTGGGCCTTAGCCTGGTTTTCGATCTGCCGGGCTTTTTCCTCGGCCGCCGCAACACCCTCCTGATTAATTTTCTCTATTAATTCCTTGATCTGGTCTGCCATCAAACACCTCGCTGAATTTTATAAAAGATTGCGAACCGCCTCAAGCGGATCTTTTGCTTCCAGTATGGGCCGACCGACAACAATATAATCAGCTCCGGCCTTAAAAGCTTGGGCTGCTGTAGCTACTCTTTTTTGATCCCCGGCATCAGACCCTTTTGGACGGATGCCCGGAGTGACAATAACGAAATTCTTCCCGCAGACCTTTCTTACCACGGCCGCTTCCTGAACCGAACAAACTACGCCGTCCAATCCTGATTTTTTAGCCAACTTTGCCCGGCGAATGACTTCAGCCTTCGTATTTGTTTTTGATCTATCGCTGGTCAAAACCGTGATCCCCAACAAGATCGGTTTCTTGATCCTTAATCCGGCCGCTTCTTTTTTTGCGGCTTCCGCTGCACGTTTAAGCATCTCTTCTCCGCCGGAAGTATGCAATGTCAGCATCTTCACTTTTAACCTGACAGCTTGCCGGACAGCAAGGGCTACGGTATTGGGAATATCGTGGAATTTGAGATCCAGAAAAACCCCGGCGCCTTTTTTACGGATCAATTCCACGACTTGCGGGCCGTAAGCGGTAAAAAGTATCGGGCCGATCTTGAAGATCTTGACCCTGGGAAAAAGACGATCAACAAAACGTTTTGCCTCCTTACAGCTATTTACATCCAGGGCGACAATAAGTTTATTGCTTATATTTTGCATTCTAATGTCCCAACTAATTTTTTAAGAGAATTAATTTTATTTTTCTGCAAATATTTAGAGATCCCGGAGACGATCTTCACGGATACCCCGGGATCGATGAAATTCTGCGTGCCCACGCTGATGGCACTCGCGCCGGCGATAAAAAACTCCAAAGCGCTTTCCGTATCGGCTATCCCGCCCATGCCGATAATGGGGATCCCGACTTTCCGGTAAACTTCCCAGACCATGCGCAAGGCAATAGGCCGGATCGCCGGGCCGCTTAGGCCGCCGACTACCATGGCAATTTTCGGCTGGCGGGTCTTGATATCAATAGCCATCCCTTGGACGGTATTGATCAAAGCCAAAGCATCGCTGCCTGCATCCTGGGCCGCCTGAGCGATCTCTACTATATCCGTAACATTGGGAGAAAGCTTGGTGATCAAAGTTTTTCCCGTAACCCGACGCACCGCTTTCACCACCGCGTAGGTGGCTTTAGGGTCCTGAGAAATTAATTTTGTCTTTAAGTTCTTTCCGGCGTCTTTGACATTCGGGCAGGAAATATTGATTTCCAGCGCCGTTACCGCGCTAAGCTTATCCAGACGCTTAGCCAGGATAACGAATTCCCCGGGATCCCCCTCAGAAGCGATGCTTACGATTATCGGGGGGCCGAATTTTTTCAAAACCGGGAGTTTGTTTTCAATAAAACCATCTATCCCCGGATTTTCCAGGCCGATGGAATTGATAAGCCCGGCAGGAGTCTCGCAGGTGCGCGGAGGAATGTTTCCCTGGCGGGGCTTGACGGTAATGGTTTTAGAAACTATCGCCCCCAGCTTTTTTAAATCCAGTAAATCCGCAAACTCCTCGGCATACCCGAAAGTTCCGGAGGCGACCATTACCGGATTCTTAAAGTGTGTTCTGCCGATTTTTATTTTTAAGTCAGGGGTCATTTTATTTGGTTAAGATCATCCTCACGGAAATAATCAGTAAAAATATTCCGAACAATCTTTTAAGTAAAACGTCGGGCACGTTCTGGATAAGCTGCGCGCCGATCAGCCCTCCCACCAGAAACCCCGCGCAAATAAACCCGGCCATTCCGAGCTTGACGTTGCCGGCTTGATAATAGCGCATCGCCGCCAGGATCCCGATCGGAGGGACCATTATCGCCAGGCTCGTCCCTTGGGCCTGGTGCTGGGTCAGACCGAACAAAAAAACCATCGCCGGGATAAGGATCGACCCTCCGCCTATGCCGAACATGCCGCCAAGCACTCCCGCAACCAATCCCAGGGCGACGTATAAAAGATAGATCATCTTTATCCCTCCTGCTTTTAAGAACTGCCGGCGCAAGCCGCTGATCTAGAAGCTCGGCTCGATGCAAAAGATCTTATATTTCTTAAAATCCTTTAATCCGCCCTCGATAAAACTCATATTGGTCAGATATTTTAACTTAGCCCAGGTCCAGAATTCGGATTTAGGCTCCATATCGAAATTCCAGCGCACAAACTGGTAGGCGAATTTAAAAGTCAGGACAAAAAACAGCGCGGTCAAGGTCCAGGCGTCCAGAGATCTGACGAAAAAGCTGACTACAGCGCTGATCAAAGTGACCGCGGCGAAAAAAAGCATCAGATGCAAATTCCCGATATAGATAAAACCCTTATAGGGGAACGGGATCTTGACTGATGGGCAGCCCGGGAGGTTCTGGAACAGGATCTGCATGGTGTTTTTCTTGACGTATTTCTCGATCAACGGCAGATGCGCCTGGCCATAGGTAACCCAGACTTTACGCAAGGCTTTAAGGTCGGCCCGGTGCATATGGTCGACTTTAGCCAGAGGCGCGAAATAGAATTTCCAGCCCTTGCCGCGGTGCTGATAACTCAAATCCATGTCCTCGCCCGTAGGCCGGTCCCAGAACCTGGCCCCGATCTCTTTCATCGCCGACCTGCGGTAAGCCACATTGCAGGTTCCGAAAAAATATGCCTTGTGCCCGCCGATATCGCAGGGCAAAGGATCCCTGGGAAAATCCGGATAATATCCTTCCTTGATAAAACCGTAGCGGGGCGCAACCATATTAAAACGGAAGTGCTGGCACCAGGCTTCCACCATATTCTTAGGGTCAACCTTAAGGGTATAAACCTCTCCGCCTACCGCGGCGATCTTGGGGTCGCGGCTGAAATGCTTGAGCATTTCATTGATCCAGTTCTTATCCGGAGCACAGTCGCCGTCGGTAAAGAAAAGAAATTCTCCTTTGACCACCTCCAGCGCTTTGTTGCGGGCAAACCCCGGGGAAGGGCAATTCGGCACATTCACTAATTTTATAAAAGGGTATTTTTTCTGCCAATCCTTGATGATCGGGATGGTCTTGTCGGTCGAGCCGCCGTCGGCAATGATCCATTCCCAGGAATCATGAGGGTAATCCACTTTGAGCAGATAATCGAAAGACGTCTCGATGGTCCTTTCGAAATTCTTGATCGGAATGATGATTGAAACAAACGGAACCTTGGACATCGTTGTCCTCCTGTTTTAGTAGATCAATTTCTTCGCTTCAAAAACCGGGCCTTCTTTGCAAACTCTCTTATAGCCGTCTATGGTATTGACCACGCAGCCCAGACACGCGCCTATGCCGCAGGCCATATGTTCCTCTAAAGATACCTGGGAAGAAATAAGTTTTTTCCGGCAGATCCTGACTAATTCCCGAAGCATCGGCTGGGGGCCGCAAGCATAAACAATAATTCGCTGACAATCCATAGTTTGCAAAGCCGCCTCTAATAACCCGGTGACCCGGCCGAAAAATCCCGCGGAACCATCGTCTGTGGCTATTTTAACATCGCAGCCGAGTTTTTTAAACTCTTTTTCGCAGAGTATCTGTTCTTTAGTCCTGGCTCCGATAAATACCTGAATTCTATCGCCAGCCGATTTACGTTTTCCGGCTACCAAACGCTGGGCCCAAAAAACTAACGGGGCTACTCCCATGCCTCCGGCCAGTAAAACTGCTTCGGACTCCCGGCTTTCGGGCGGCAAAGTAAATCCGTTGCCCAAAGGCCCAATCACATCTAAGAATTCTCCGGCTTTGCGCTGCGCAAGAATCTCGGTGCCTGGGCCTATCCGTTCATAAAGCATTTCGATCTTTTCTTTATCAACCCGGTGAATACTTAACGGGCGGCGCAATAACGGTCCCTGGGAATCGCCTACTTTAAGCATCAAAAACTGTCCGGGCCGGGAATTGCGGGAGATCTTTGCGTCTTTAATAATAAGCTTATGATACTTCCCGCAAATCTTTGCGTTGGTTAAAATTTCCGCTCTATTTTGTCTTATTCTCATATTGTCGGGATAAAAAAATCACTAAAAAAGAATAGCAGAGAAAAATTGCCAGATACAAAACAAATTCGTGGATCGCTTCCTGCCAGTTGCCGCTTTTCAACTCTTCCCAGGATTCAACCACTAAAACAATTGCCAGCACCGCGACGATACTGGGAATCTCTCTTTTAAACCAGCCAACACCCTCTTCTTTGGCGAAAAGCCCCAGGTAGCGGGTAATAAAAACTGCCAGGAAGATCAAAAATACCCACCAGTGAAAAAGAAAAAGCACTACTCCGGCTCCGATCAAAAGGATCCCCAGATACATCGGGTTTCTGACCATGGAATAGGGGCCGGAGGTGACCAGGGAATTGCCGTTTTTAGAGCATTCGGATTTATAGCCGCGGCTGGAGACCCGTAAAAGCTGGCCGAAGAAGATCAAGGCTATTCCCGATACTTCCCATAGTTCATCCGCGAAGTAACCGGGTCCGCGCAGTAATTTTTGAGAAAATAACAAAATAAAAACGATCGATAACGCTATAGCTATGCCGTTTATTCTAATCCGGTTCTTCATTTATTTTTGGCACTGGGAGCAGAAGAATGTTCCTCTTCCTCCCACAACCGTTCTGGTTATCGGAGTCTTACAGACCAGGCAGGGTTTAGCTTGCCGCCCATAGACCCGGTGATGCCGGACATAATCGCCTTTCTCCCCGGAAAGGCGTACATAATCATCAATCGAAGAACCGCCGGACTTGATCGCTTCCTTGAGGACTTCCTGAATCTGTTGTAACAACAGCCCTTTTTCCTTGTCGCTTAAGCTGTTGGCCGGCCGTAAAGGGTTAATTTTAGCCCGGAATAAAACTTCCGCGGCATAGAGATTTCCGATCCCGGAAATAAAAGTCTGGTCCAATAAAAGCGACTTGATCTTGGACTTCTTGGAAGCGAGCATGACCTTGAACTTTTCCGGGGTTATCTCAAAAGGCTCGGGGCCAAGTTCCCGGATGAATTTAAAAGCTCTCCAGTCATTTAAAAGCCGCAATTCGGCAAACAATCTCTGATCGTTAAAATCCAGGATCTTGCCGTCGGAAAACTTGAAAGCGACCCTGCTCTTATCTCCGCCGCCGGGATAGACCAACTGGCCGGTCATCTTCAAATGGATAACCAGGGATTTACCGCTGGACAATTCCAGGATCAAAACTTTGGCCCGGCGCAGGACATTTTTGACGGTCTGGCCTTCCAGCCCCTGTTTGAATTTTAAGGCTTGCGGCTCGCGGATAACCCTGGGATTGTTCACCCGGACCTCGATGATCTTCTTACCCAGAATAATTTTTTCCAGATCCCTCTTGATCGTCTCTACTTCCGGCAGTTCCGGCATGTCGGATCCTTTACTGATCTATTTCTTGGCTTTAACCTTTGGCTTTTTTTGGTAATCCTGGAGCGACCTGACATCCAGGTCTTTCTTGAGCAAAGTCTCGATCCCGTTAACCGTGGCCTGAGCCCCGGAGATAGTGGTAGTGTAAGGTATATTATACATGACCACATGCGACCTGATCTTTGTCTCATCCAGGCGGGGGATCCGGCCGGAAGGAGTATTGATCACCAGCTGGATCTTGCCATCCTTCATCAAGTCCAGGACATTGGGCCGGCCTTCTCCCAACTTAGGAAGAACTTTAACGCTGATGTCATTCTTCTCAAGCGCCGCGGCAGTACCCGAGGAAGCATAGATATGGAAACCCAGATCATTGAGCTTCTTGGCGATAAAGACCACTGCCCGCTTGTCCCGGTCGCGTACCGAGATAAAAACATTGCCCTTGGTCGGCAAATTCTGGCCCGCGGCGATCTGGCTTTTGAGATAAGCCCGGCCGAAATCACGATCTATGCCCATAACTTCTCCGGTAGACTTCATTTCCGGCCCCAGGATAACGTCGACGCCCGGAAAGCGGTTAAAAGGAAATACCGATTCTTTGACCGCAACATGCTGCGGGATAACTTCCTCGGTGAATCCCAGATCTTTGAGTTTCTTGCCCAGAATAACCTTGGTCGCCAGCTTCGCTAAAGGCACTCCGATAACCTTGGAAACGAAAGGAACCGTGCGCGACGCCCGGGGATTGACTTCCAGCACATAAACCTTCTCGTCCTTGACTGCGTATTGCACGTTCATCAGCCCTACGATATTAAGCTCTCTGGCCATCTTATAGGTGGCTTCGCGGATCTTATTCAAAATCGCCGGTGACAAAGTGTAGGAGGGCAAAACCATTGCCGAATCTCCGGAATGAATGCCGGCCTCCTCAATATGTTCCATGATCCCGCCGATGACATAAGCGCTGCCGTCTCCGAGCACGTCCACATCCACTTCAATGGCATCCTCAAGGAATTTATCGATGAGTATCGGATGCTCTCCGGAAACTTTAGCCGCTTCGGTTATAAACCTCTCCAGCAATGACTCCTCGTAAACGATCTCCATTGCCCGGCCGCCCAGGACATAAGAAGGCCTTACCAGCACAGGATAGCCGATCTTTCTGGCTACTACCTTGGCTTCTTCGAAATTGAAAGCCGTACCGTTATCCGGCTGCAAGAGATTAAGCTTATCCAGCATCTCCTTGAACCTTTTGCGGTCCTCGGCGATATCGATACTGTCGGAGCTGGTTCCCAGGATGTTCACTCCGAATTTACGCAAAGATACCGCCAGGTTGATCGGAGTCTGGCCTCCGAACTGGACAATGACCCCCATCGGTTTTTCCAGGTCGATGATATTTAAAATATCCTCGATAGTCAGCGGCTCAAAATAAAGGCGGTCGGAAGTATCGTAATCCGTAGAAACCGTCTCGGGGTTACAGTTAACCATGATGCTCTCGATCCCTTCTTCTTTCAGCGCGTAGGCCGCGTGACAGCAGCAGTAATCGAACTCGATACCCTGGCCGATGCGGTTCGGCCCGCCGCCAAGGATGACCACTTTCTTGTTCTTGGTCGGCCGCCCCTCTTCCTGAATTTCCTGAGTGGAATAGAAATAGGGCTGTTTAGCATTAAATTCCCCGGCGCAGGTATCTACTAATTTAAACACCGCTTTTTTATTGTTCTTCTTCCTGAATTCGCGCACCAACTCCTCCTTAGCATTTAAAAGATAGGCCAGCTGCCGGTCGGAAAATCCGTTTTTCTTGGCCTCATCCAAAATTTCCAGCGGGATCTTGATCGCTTCTTCTATACGGCTGTTTCTGTGCTGCATGATCTTTTCTTCGATCTCCACCAGTTCTTTCATGTTATCCAGGAACCAGCGGTCGATCCTGGAAAGCTCGTAAATCTCGTCGATGGACAATCCGGCTTTTATAGCATACCTTAAATAAAATATTCTTTCGTCGTTGGGGATCCTGATCTTATCCTTGATCTCCTTCAGGAGCACGCTATCGGGCTTGGCCAGTTCATCGTCATTATATTTATCTTTGCCGTCCGCGCCGAAACCAAAACGCGAATTTTCCAGGGAACGGATCCCTTTTTGCAGCGCCTCCTTAAAGTTCCTGCCGATGGACATTGCTTCGCCCACCGCCTTCATTGAGGTGTTCAAAGTGCGCTCCGCCCCGGGGAATTTCTCAAAAGTAAAGCGGCAAATTTTAAATACGCAGTAATCCACTGTCGGCTCAAAAAATGAGGTGGTCTTACCGGTGATCTGATTCATGACTTCCGGCAAAGTCAGCCCGACGGCGAGTTTAGTCGCCACCCGGGCAATAGGAAATCCCGTGGCCTTGGAAGCCAGCGCCGAAGAGCGCGAAAGCCGGGGATTGACCTCGATGATCACGATTTTGCCGTTTACCGGATTCTGGCCGAACTGGATATTCGCTCCGCCGCCGGTGATCCCCACCCGCCTGATTATTTTTTTGGAAAGATTGACGAAATTAGTGTATTCTTCGGTAGTCAGGCTCTGCGCCGGAGCGACCACCATACTGTCGCCGGTATGTACGCCCATCGGGTCCACGTTTTCCATGGAAGTGATCATGATCACGTTATCCACGCAGTCGCGCATCACTTCGAATTCGATCTCCTTCCAGCCTAGAACCGACTGTTCCACCAGAACCTGGCGCACCGGGCTGGTCTCCAGCCCTTTAGCCAGATTATTTTCCAGTTCTTCTTTATTGTAAGCGATCGAGCCGCCCAATCCGCCCATGCAATACGCCGGGCGCAGGATCAGGGGAAATCCGATGCCCAGGCCGATCCTCATCCCTTCTTCGACGGAATTAGCGATCCCGCTCTTGGGAACATCCATTCCGATCTCCTGCATGGCCTTTTTGAAAAGCTCGCGATCCTCAGCGCAGGAAATGGCGGTAACCGAAGCACCAATGGACTCTACTCCGTATTTCTTTAAAATCCCCTGTTTCATCAGGAAGAATGCCAGGTTCAATCCGTTCTGTCCCCCCAAAGTAGGGAGGATCGCGTCCGGCCGTTCCTTGGCAATAATCTTAGTTAGAAACTCCACGGTCAACGGCTCAATATAAGTGACATTGGCCATATTGGGGTCGGTCATGATCGTTGCCGGGTTGGAATTTACCAGGATGGTGTAATACCCTTCCTCGCGTAAAGCCTTGCAGGCCTGGGAACCGGAATAATCGAATTCGCAGGCTTGTCCGATGATTATCGGCCCCGAGCCGATCATTAAAACTTTCTTGATATCTCTTCGTCGTGGCATAATTTAACTCCTTTGAAGCATTTTTAAAAAACGGATAAAAACCGGATTGACCTCGGATAATCCCGGGCTCTTAGGATCGTATTGGACTCCGATAAACTTGCGCTTCTTGCTTTCGATCTCCTCGACAGAACGGTCATTCAAGTTATAGGCCGTAATCTTGACATCCTTGATTTTTGATATCGACTCCGCATCTACCACATAAGAATGGTTCTGGCAGGTTATCTCTCCTTTATAGGAAGCCGGGCTATGCATTGGATAATTCACTCCGTGATGGCCGAGCTTCATTTTTACTACCTTAGCTCCCAGGCAATCAGCCAGGATCTCGTGGCCGGATGAAATCGCCAGGATGGGGACTTTACCGATCAAGGCCTGAAGAGTATCCTTGACTTGCCCGGCATCCGGATCTTGTTCCGGGCCGCTGGAAACGATCAGACCATGAGGTTTGAGTTTGAGAATTTCCTGCGCCGGGGTGTTGAAAGGCAAAAAAGTCAAATGAACACCCAAAGCTTCCAGTTGGCGCCTCAAGTTTTGGGCCATGCCCAAATCCAGTATAGCCAGCCTTTTTTGTTTAGGCTTGGGTTTTCCGACCTCGATGATCTTCTTGACCGATACTTCAGCTAAAAAGTTTCTCGGCGCTTTCTTGCGGTGGTCGTCTAATTTTTTCAACAGCTCCTTGGTATCGAAACAGTTTGCGGAGATGATCCCCAGCATCTGGCCTTTTTGCCTTAAATGCACGGCCAGGGAACGGGTGTCCACTCCGGAAATTACCAGGAGCTTGTTCTTCTTGACAAAATCATCAAAGCTGGAAGTTGCCTGCCAATTGGAATAGATCCGGGTTTTTTCTTTGATCACCGCAGCCTGGACCCAAACATTTGAAGACTCATTGAACTGAGGAGCCACCCCATAATTACCGATCAGCGGGTAGGTAAAAGTCAGGATCTTTCCGGCATTGCTGGGATCAGTAAGCATTTCCTGATAACCCACTACCGCGGTATTAAAACTCACTTCTCCGATTGCCTCTTGACCGGCGCCAGGAACAACTTCGCCAGTGAAACTCTTTCCGTCTTCCAGCATCAAAACTGCCTTCATATTTTCTCCTTCAGTACTTGTTTAATGCAGGATTTTTTTGACCTTTCGTACAGCCTCTTCAACTGTTTTAACTTTAATCACTCCCGGGATATCCCAGGAATTCAAACTGATAACCGGAATGCCGAATTGCAGACAGTAAGCTATTTCCGACAATGTTCCTGCAGCTCCGGGAAGAGCAACTACCACATCCGCACTTTTAACTACCAGCAGATTCCTGGCTAATCCCATTCCCGTAGGTATAACCATATCCACAAAAAGATTGGCATCTTCTTTATTATAGCTGGGGATGATCCCGATTGTTGTCCCGCCTCCAACCTTGAAACCAGAACAAACCGCCTTCATTGTGCCACTCAAACCGCCAGAAACTAGAATATTAACCACTTTTGCCAATTTTTTGCCTAAATTTTGGGCAATTTGCTCCACTTTACTCGAACAGGTATGTCCACCAATGACTCCAACCACCTTTTTTCGTAACATCTTATTAGAGAGATATTTAGTGCGCCTGACAGGAGTCGAACCTGTACCACTAGCTCCGGAGGCTAATGCGCTATCCATTGCGCTACAGGCGCATAATTTAAAATAAACTCAATTGTTTTTCCCCGGTTTGCTGCTGATCATCTTGCCCGAAAACTTTAATTACTCCGTACTCTCCGTCAAAACCGGCAAGCCGGGTGACTTTACCTTCACGCATCCGCAAAACCCCTTGCGCAACCTTGGGGGCAAGCCCTTTTTCCAGCTCGGCGCGGTTAGCCCGCAAGAGAATATCCAGTTCCGTGCCAAATTTGGCTAAAACAGCGAAATATTCTTTTTCCACGGCTACCGAACCTTTTTTTAATCCTTTAGACTCGGCAATGATTTCCTCCAGCGGGATCAGGCTTTTAAAAGGTATGGCGTTTTCCGGCTTAAAACCGTCAGGCCGGTCTGCCAGCTGATCCACCCGGTTCATTACTCCCACAGTTAGACGTTTTTTGCACTTCGGACAAATCCCTTTATTGGCTTTGGTTTCTTCCGGAGAAAAACGCACTCCGCAATCCCGATGGCCGTCAAAATGGTATTTGCCTTCTTCGGGGAAAAATTCTATGGTATATAAAAATCTTTTCTTGTCTTTAGTTTTAAGCGCTTCGCGGATCGCCTGGTAATCCAGCTCGCAGTCGAATACATTTGCTTCTCTGGCGATCTTGGAAGGACTATGGCTGTCGGAGTTGCTAACCAGGCTGAATCTATCCAGGGCCGAGATCCGCCAGTTCATCGCCGGATCGCTGGAGAGCCCGGTTTCCAGGGTAAATATTTTTTCGGTCTGCTTTCCAAAACAGTCCTCGATCCGGTCAAATCCGGACATCGAACCAAAAAGGCTGAACCAGGGGGTCCAGATATGCCCGGGGATAAAAATACAATTTTCGTCGATGTCAAAGACGATCCGGGCCAGCTCTTCCGCGTCTAAACCCAGGATCGGCCGGCCGTCGCTGGCCAAATTCCCGCAGCGCGAAAGCGTCTCATTGATCTTTTCCGTAGTCTTAAAAGACGGGCTCAAGATCACGTTATGGATGCGGTAAGTGCGGTTGTTCTTGGAATAGATACTGCTAATCTCCGCGCTCAAAACAAAGCGGATATCTTTATGCTTATACAGGCCGTTGCCCAGGTCTTCAAGATTGTTCTTTAATTCCTGAAGCCAGAGATGATGGGTAAAGTCTCCGGTGCCCATCAAAGTTACCCCTTTTAATTTCGCCCATTCCGCGATGTGCTTGACGTCCATGTCCCGGGAGGTAGCCCGGGAATATTTAGAGTGGATATGAAAATCCGCGACAAACTCCATCAGTCTTTGATCTCCTGCTTATATGCTATTTTCCCATCCAGGATCGTGGTTTCCACAACCCCCTTTAAATCTACGCCGATAAAAGCCGAGTTCTTCGACTTGGAGACAAAATCTTCTTTCTTGACCAGCCAGGACTTTTCGGGGTCAACAATGATCAAGTCAGCATCTCTGCCGGGCGTCAGCGTTCCTTTGTCGATGCCCAGGATCCTGGCCGGATTCCAGGACATTTTCTTGGCCAATTCCGCCCAGCTTAGCACCCTCGGCAAAACAAGATAGGTGATCGCTGCGGCCAGTTCGGTTTCCAGGCCGATCACCCCGAATTCCGCCCGGTCGAATTCGATATCTTTATCGCTGATCGTATGCGGGGCGTGATCGGAGGCGATGGCGTCGATGACCCCTTTAGCCAGCCCCTCCTTGATCGCTTCGAGATCTTTGCGGCTGCGCAGCGGAGGGTTCATTTTTTTATTGGTATCGTACTCCAACAAAGCTTCCTCGCAAAGGCTGAAATAATGCGGGGCGGTTTCACAAGTCACTTTTACGCCCTTCTTCTTAGCCTTAGCGATGATCTCTACTGTTTCCGCACAGCTCACATGACAGATATGCACCCGGCATTTAGCTTTTTCCGCGAGGCTTATATCGCGCTGCACCCTTTTATATTCGGATTCCGGGGAAATTCCTTTTAATCCCAGGCGGGTGGAAATCGAACCCAGATTCATCACTCCGCCGCCGGAAAGCAATTTGTCCTCGCAGTGGCAGATAACCGGAATTTTATTCTCCCGGGCCTTGCGCATGGCCTTATACATTAGCTCCGTAGAATCCACGGATGCGCCGTCATCGCTGATCGCGACTATTGATTCTTTGCGTAATTTGGCGATCTGGGTAAGCTCTTTACCTGACCTTGCCTCGGTGATCGCCGCGCAAATCAGCACATTGTTAACCGCAGTCTCCGCGATAATATCTTTAAGCATCCGGATGTTTTCCACGGAATCGATCGCCGGGCTGGTATTAGCCATGGCCAGAAGAGTAGTCACCCCGCCTTTTAAAGCTGCCTTAGTGCCGGAGGCAATAGTTTCTTTATCCTCGCGGCCGGGCTGGCGCAAATGCACGTGCATATCCACTAACCCCGGTAAAACTATTTTACCGGCAGCATCGATGGTTTTATCAGCGCCGTTATTAATAACCTTGGCGATCCGATTGATCTTGCCGTTTTCCACCAGGATATCCCGGGGCTCATCTAAATTGTTCGCCGGGTCGACGACCCGCCCGTTTTTAATTAGCAGCTTCATTTTTTCCTTCTCTGGCCTGGGAAACCAGGAATAATACCGCCATGCGCACGGCAATGCCGTTAGTAACCTGCTCTAAGATCACCGATTGCGGGCAATCCGCGACTTCGCTGGACATCTCGATCCCCCGGTTGATTGGGCCGGGATGCATGACGATCAGATTCTTTTTAGCCTTGGCTAACCGCTCTTCGGTAATCCCGTACTTCATGAAATATTCCATCTGCTGGGGGAACGCGCTGTTCTGGTCGCGCTCGAACTGCATACGCAGCACATTTACCGCATCCGCATCGCGCAGGGCGACGTCGATATCCGTAGTCACTGCCGCGCCCATTTCTTCGATCCCCGGAGGGATCAGCATTCTGGGAGCGCAAACCGTGACCTTGGCCCCTAATTTAGTCAAACCCCAAATGTTCGAGCGGGCAACCCGCGAATGGGCGATGTCCCCGATAATGCTCACCCTTATCCCCTCGAGCTTGCCGAGTTTTTCTTTGAGAGTGAACATATCCAGCAATGCCTGGGTCGGGTGCTCGTGCCAGCCGTCTCCGGCATTGACCACGCTGATATTCAAGTGCCTGGCCAACATCATCGCTGCGCCCGAATAATTGTGGCGCATGACGATAATATCCGCTTTTAAAGCCTCGATATTCTTTCCGGTGTCGATCAAGGTCTCGCCTTTTTTGACGCTGGAAGTTTCCGCGGCGATATTGATCACATCCGCGGACAATCTTTTAGCGGCTAATTCGAACGAAACGCGGGTGCGGGTGGAAGGCTCATAGAAAAGGTTGACCACGGTTTTTCCGCGCAAGGCGGGGACTTTCTTGATCTCACGGGAAGTGACTTCTTTGAATGAATCCGCGGTATTTAAAATAAGTTCGATTTCTTCTTGAGTTAAATATTCCAGCCCCAACAGATCTTTCTTGTTCCAGATAACCTCAGCCATCTTTCTCCACGATAACTACTTCATCGACGCCTTCCACTTCCACAAGATGAACTTCAACGGTCTCGTTCTTGGCGGTAGGAATGTTTTTCCCGACGTAATCCGGCCGAATGGGAAGCTCTCGGTGGCCGCGGTCGATAAGAACGGCCAGCTGGATAGACCTGGGACGACCCAGGTCTATTAAAGCGTCCATCGCCGCCCGGATAGTCCGGCCAGAATATAAGACATCGTCGACAAGGATAATGTTTTTGCCTTCCATATCAAAATCTATCTCGGTTTTATGAACAACGGGCTGGGAGGAAATCATGGTCAGATCATCCCGGTAAAGAGTAATATCAAGGATGCCCACCGGCACGTCTTTATTCTCGATATTTTTAATAAAAGCCGCAAGGCGGGCGGCCAGATGTACCCCCCGGGTCCTGATACCGACAATGCAGACATCCTGGATGCCCTTATTCTTTTCCACGATCTCATGGGCAATGCGCACCAGGCTGCGATTCATGGTTTCCTGGTCTAATAGTTTGGCTTTTTCTTTCATCTTAATCGAACATTGTTCCCTCGGCTAACACTCGCAGATTTTGTTAAAATCTGCTCGTCGCCTCGGGATAAATTCGGCCCAATAACTTATGTCGCACTATGTGCTCCATAAGTTAAGGCCTCATTTAAAAAAATACCCAACTGCGTATTTTGCAGTTGGGTCTTGGTATTTTCTAGGATTTTACCGGACATTTTTCCTACCTTTCAAGCCTCGCAGGGCCTGCTTAAAGGTCCTTGGTTATTTCAAATAATATAACATTCCAACCCCCTTTTGTCAAGAAAGAATTTAAAAAGGCCGGAATATTTGACTCAAGTGTTTGCTAGCAAATAAGATATGGCCCAAATAAATAAAAAGGGCGCTAGGTTTGGGATGAGTGGGCTGGCTTACTTTTGGCTGATAAACCAGTTTCCTAGGCGCCCTTTTTAGTCTAGTTAATCTAAGCCTGCGGTTGGCCCGCAGTAACCGTGATAAAGCTTAATGATTGCTGGAGTTCGTTCTCCGGCCGGTTAGATTCCAGCAAAATCAAAATGTCCCTTAAAGCCGGCTCTGTGGATTTAGCCTGTTCTTCTTCCAGGCGCAGAATATCCGCGATGCAAGCCAGAACATTGCCGGCGTATTTATCCAAAGCTCCTTTACTGCAGCAAGCACCCAGGAACTCCTTGAGCCGCTGGGTCGAGGGAACCATTTCGGTTGCCGCCATTCTCTCGATCTGCTGCCATTCTCCGTCCAGGTCGGCGATATTTACCGAGGGGAATTGATTTATCCCCGCCGGGATGGCCCCCGGTTGATTGACAATCGGCAGCCCGCGGAAATCTATGCCGCCCAAGGGACCTTGAGAATCAGCTTCTCCTTCTTGCTCCTTAGCCACCGGTATTCCGCCGTCTAGAGAACCGCTGGTTTCCGCAGTCAAAGGTTGTCCGGGAACAACGGCTTTCCACGTCTCGCTATTGTCTGCGGACAATGGTCCAGACTTTAACCTTGGCCTTGTACAGATGGCAGCCTCAAAATTTCTCTGGAAAGATTCCAGGGCTTTATCATGGATAACTTCAGTAGTTATGGATGCTCCTCCAAAATATTTGGCCAGCACTTTGGCGAAATTCTCGACAGCTTTCACGCCGTACTGATTACCCTCCAGTTCTCTGGAAATCGCCACTTTATCCCAGGAAATATTGATGAAAGGCCGTCCCGGAAGGCGCTGGATGGTAAATTTAAAGCTGAACAGGCCATCAACCTTTCCTCGGGATATTTCTAATACGCTGGCCTTGATCGCTTTCTCCAAAGAATTCTTCTTGGCCACTACCGCGTTGAATATATACGCCTCCGCTTCAATGAATCTTCCGTTTTTGTCCCTGCTTTCGGTTCCCGGGGCTTCAACCAGATCAGCCGGCACCCCGATCTTGCGCACTTCGTTTCTGGCAAAATAAACGTACTTTCTTCCTTCGGACTGGCCCTGATTGTACTCCTGCTCAATTTTTTGAGACAGTTCTCCCAGCCAATCAGCTCCTTTTAACTCCCATGTTCCGATAATCTTCCTGATGTCCTCATCGGTCATCTTCCCCAGATCAGGCATTGCTTTTTGGGGTAATTGCGGACGGACATATTTCCATTCCGCCCTGTTTTCCTCAAGATGGCCGCGGGTTCCGGGCATAAAAGGATCTTCCTGGATCTTCTGTTCAGCTAACCTCTGCTCCCCGGAAAGAACATCTTTCAGTTCGAAATGTTTGCCGGTCTTGGGGTCAAAAAGAATATTCCTCAAGCTGTTATCTGAAATATCCCTTTTAATGTCCTTAGGCGACTGCAATTTAAGAAAATCCGGAAGAAAACCCGCTAATTTACGATCCCTATCCTTTCCGGCAATGATGCGAAATTCCAAAGTTCTGGGCGCAACATTAAACTCGCTTAATGCGCTCTTTATCGCGACCGGGATAACCCCGGTATCAGTAAAATTCAAAAGAGCTCCTTTTTTGTTGGTTTGATCCCAGATGACCACTATAATGCCTTTCCCCGCGCCATAAGTTTTCATTTCCGCAGAAGAAATTTCGAATCCGTCTTGCAGGACAATCGGAACCCCGGAGGCATCCGCGGCCCGCTCAATATTCCCGCCGTCCTGATAAATCAGGCCTTTTTCCTTGCCCGCTTGGGCGGCGAATATTTCTGCCTGCATCCGAAGAAGATCGTTATATTCTTTGTCGTATTCTTCCTGTTCTTCCGGAGTGAGCGGTTTCTGGGGTAAAGAAGGCGGCAAAACTACGGGCTGCATTATCTCGCTTGATGTGATCATATCTATACTTTTTGCCGCATTTCTTAAATAAATCTTTCTCTGTGCGGGATTCAACCATTCGCCTATGCCCGGACCTTTGGGTTTTCCGCCGTCCGCCTGAAGAACAAGTCCCCCTTTGCTATCGACATCGAGCCTTCTGCCGCTTATAAAGATAAGATTTCCGCTTATGATCGTTCTTATATTTTCTTCGGCTGATATCTTAAGAACATCCTTAGTAAAATTCCGATTGTATTCTTCTCCGCCCTTTAATGCCAAATGCCGAATATCCACTAAAGCCGCGATTTTCAGCACCTGTTCCAGCAAACCGGACTTGTTATCAATAATAAACTGCGGATCGTATCCGTTAAACTCGAGGCGAAGCGCATTTTTTAATCTTCCTTTCCTGGACTCGATTATCGCCAACACCTCCCCGGTTTTGGAAATCAGCTCCATCTTGCCGGTCAGGGGTATAACTTCG
Source organism: Candidatus Omnitrophota bacterium (assembly GCA_026387435.1). Classification (GTDB taxonomy): domain Bacteria; phylum Omnitrophota; class Gorgyraeia; order Gygaellales; family Profunditerraquicolaceae; genus JAPLLS01. The sequence goes on along the minus strand of JAPLLS010000094.1, from coordinate 23,724 downwards.
AGCCTATCGATCATGTCCTGAGCATCGAACTGATCCAGAGTTGTCTGCTTGCCGCCGTCTTTTTGTGCACCTGACACATCATTGTACTTTTTCATCAACTCACCGACACTTATCCCTTCCGCGGCTTTGAATTTATTGAGCTTCGGGTCGTGCTGATAAAAATAAAGGAAAATGTTTTCCAAGCCGATCTTCTTATGGTCTTGCATAATCTCGTCCACTTGCGCGGGAGAAATGTCTTCCCCGAATTTACATTCCATCACTATTCCCAAAAGGCTTCGGTTATAATCCTGTTCCCGCAGATACAGATCATCCAGGTCCTGGCTGCTCGGGCCTTTTTTCACGTTCCTATCTACCCCCTGCGAATCCATTTCGGTGAACAACGGGTGGTTGTGCAGAAAACCGACCAGGATCTTGTTTTTTTGCTTATGAATATCGTTCAGCTCCTGAAGGCGCGCCTCATCGGGAACAGACTCTATTTCGTTGGCTGATTGCCCGGTGATTTCTTCCGCGTCGGTAATAATAATCTTGCCGTCTTTTTCCTGGCCGTACAAAGCCAGAACTTCTTCCCGGAATTGCTCCACATCGAGGATCTTTTCGGCGAATACCCCAATTTTACCCACTAGTCCCGCGTTCGCGCCATCCAGCTCGACTGTCCCGAATTTTTCCTTATCGATGATCTTTATGGTTTTTTGCTGCAGCGTCTTCTTATACATCTCTACCCAAATATCCCGCATTTTCAGCAAGGTATCTATTGCTTCCGCAGTGTCGGGCTTTAATTCATTCGTCTCGGATTTCTTCTTTTTATAAGCCTGAAGCTCGCTATCTTGCATAAAGGTTAAAACCGCATAGGGGGCCATTAAGTTGTTGCGGATATCATGCCGGATAGCCTGGCTTATCGGTTCGGCATATTTATCCGCCAGCGGTTTCGTATTCACCAAAGGAAGAGTAATGCCGAATTCGCTGCCCTGGCCCAATCCTGAGCTAGAAGCGTAAACTTCGCCTTCCAGTATATTAGCGCTGAAATCCCGGACAAAAGATAACCCCAAGTTCGTGCTCTGGAAAATTGCCCGTAGTTTTACATCCGGCTTTGAGTCGACAGTTGAGCCGGCAGCAAAGATTCTCTTTTTTGTTTCCTCATCCATGCCCACCCCTTGATCAATAATCCTTATTTGCACCTTGTTTTCTTGGGACAAAAGATTAACTACGATCCGGATCTGTTTTAAGTCCTGCTTATTCCTCCCGGCATTTATCTCATCTTCCGAATAAGATTTCTTGATAGCGTTTAAAACAAATTCGCGGATTATCAGCTCCAGAACAACAGGGTAAGTCTTTAAATTTATTGACTGCCCGAAAGCCTGCTGACCGTTTATTTGAAACTCGACATTTTCGATGCGCACATCGCCGTTACCGGCCGGTTTATCCATATCCAGCTTTATTTTTTCAACGAAGGAGTTTAGGTTTAAATCCGCCGCTTCTCTGATTTTCCCCTGAGCTTCCGCTTCATCAACCAACTTTCTGATCGTTTCTAACACCTGGCTTACAGTCTTGTTGTTTTGATCTTTCTTGGCCCCCAAATATTTGAGGAGGCTCCCCAGCATTTCGCATCCGGGTATGCTCGTTAATTCTCCCAGTTCAAAACCGGCTATTTTTTCCAGCTGCTTTTCGACTACCGCTATTTCCGTCTTAAAGAATTCGACATCGAGCCCGCCGCCGTCTTTTTGCGCCGCTGGATTATCACCGGACTGGGGCGATTTATCCTGATTTGCTCCATACACCCCCGGGAAAGACGGATAGCCGAACATTTCCTGTATGCGGCCATAAGGGAGAACGGGTTGGGCGAAATTAGCGCTTGATTCCAGCCATACGTTCTTAAATCCGCTCTTGGAAAACATCCCGAATTTTACAAGAAAGCCTCCAAACCCGTATTCTGACGAGGAAGATCCTCCGGATTCCTCTTTGATATATCTTTGCAAAATATCGGAGAATATTTCGGATATACCCTCTTCGGAAAACGGACCCCGGGCAATTAGCGCTTTAAACCCTATCTGCATCAATCTATTAACATCCAGGTCGATCAAATGATTGTTAAAAAAATTGCGGATCAACTGAAGTTGCGCTCTGGCGCCTTCGTGAGATTCTATGGCATTTCCATTAGAATTGATCACTGCTTCGAAATCTTTCTGATAAAACAGTTCTTTCTCGAACTCCTGGCTGTCAAGCTCCCCCGGTTCGGCAAATGAATTGAAAAAAACCTTCGCGTAAAGATCGGCCAGCGCTTCATGCATGATGCCCGAAGACAGATCTTTTACGGGATACCGGGCCAACAAAAGATCATGCATTATTTCGTGGGCCAGTATCTGTAAAAAAACCGCGCCGGGCCTGCGCAATCCCACCAAGTTAAACCCTCCGACCACAAAATCGGAATTTGCGTTATTCCAATAAGGCTGCAAACGGGCATTTCTAATTTTGTATATTGTATCCGCTATGTCCTTGGAATTGGCCTTGGGAACCTGCTGTCTGGCGACAAGCAGGACCGCGGCGGCATAAGTTTTCAACACCTCATCCTGCAAAACAATATTATTTAATAAGCCCTCGTAAGCTTCTTTGTTCTGGAAAAATACTCCCCGGACAAAAGTATTTACTTCCGGAGCAAGATAATCCATGAGCCGGGTTAATTCTCCCTCATCAAAAGCGCTTTCGACATCTCCCCTTTCGCTTATATCTAAATATCCGAATCCCTGGCCGCAATAAAGAGTGAACGCGTATAGCCTCAGGCTAATATCTGTTTTCTCATCCCTGATTATCTGACGCAACAATTCCCGTCGATCCTGAAAGCGCAATAAAAGCAAATATCCGATCTTGCGCTCTTGATCGACGATCCCGCTTTTTAATATCTCCCGCAATTCCTTATCGCTGGGCATGCCAGTCAATAAAGCCATCAGATTCTGCTTTTGCTGATTCCCTCCGGCTAACTGCCCGGCAAACCATTCAAGCACGGCCGGATTGCCTCTGGCGATAAAAGGACTCAGATTAGATGCGGATTCCGCAGCAATATTCCTGCCGAAAACTTTGCTGTCTGCCGTTTCAATAAATATCTTAATGATCTTTGTGGTCAGATCCCGGTCCAGAGGCTCGGAAGAATTTATTGTCCTCCCGGCTATGCCCGCGAGCGCCTGAAGAAGATATTCCAACTCTTCCATATTCGCCTTCAGGATGTCTTGCTTTTTGGCCGAATCCTTCCGGATAGCCTCTTCTTCCGCCAGAATACTCTTAGCCAAAACAGGCAATCTCTCGGATACTAGATTTATAACGGTTTCCGACGATTGCCCAGGTCTATGTCTGTTGGTTAACTTTACTAAAATACTCAAAGCATTTATTTTTTGCTCGTCATTCTGGCTGGCCCGGATAACTTTAATTGTTACAGCAACCATCCGTTCGTAGATATGATTTTTTCCATACTCGGTTTTCTGCCAACTATTTAAAAGCGTTGAAAGCAGGATCAGTTGAGCATCAGGCGCAAGTTCCTCCCTTTCCATGTCCTCTAAAAGCCCGGAAAATACACCGAAAGAATCTTCACTACCTAAGAATGCCTGCAAAATATTTCTTAGCATCTTGCGCCTTAACAGCGCCTCTTGCTCTAAAGCAAGAATCCGTTTCCTAAGCAACACGTCCCGGATATTACTTGTCTTTTTGAAAAAATACGGTTTAAAATCGAATCCCACCACCGTCGAAAATTCAGCGGTCTCTAAGTAATCTTTGTAATTCGGGATAAACTGTATGTCCTCGATTGAAAGCCTTTCACCTTTTGTTATCAAACTTCGACATTCCATTAAAAATTTTATATTATTCCTATTAGCGGGATCGTTCTTAATCTTTAGCAAAACATCTGCCATTAATTTATCCGCACCGCCGGCTTTAAACTTAAATCCTTCTTCCTTAGAGAAAATCGGATCAAAATATTCCTGATAGCCCGGGATTACGCCTATGCGATGGGGCAATAAGATTATTCTTTCTTTAAACTCTTTTAGTGCCGCTTGCCGCGCATAACTAAAAGCTTCCGGATCTTCAGACAATTTCCGAATACTTTTGTTAATAAGCTGGGCAAAAACAAGAGCTTCAGGAACCAATTCAGCATTTCGACTGCTGGCATCAAACGCCGCCATTAATTGGTGAAATATTTCCCGGCTTATCTGTTTTGGCAGGTATCCCTGGATATAATTATCAAAAAGGATGGCCAGGGCTTCATCGGGATCATATTCTCCTCCAAACGAGAACGTATTTTCTCCTTTTATTATAATGACCTGCCCGCTAATAAGACGCTGGACTATTTCCTTGCTAACTTTCTCCGGAGAGAAATTATTCAGTTTCTCTAGAATTGGATTTATCTGCTTTTGTTTTTGTTCGCTGCTTCCGGTGTCTTGCTTAACCAAGACACCTGCCAGTTGATCCAAGATTTCATTAACCTGCTCCTTCTCTCCGCCGTCTCCTTGTTCCCCAGGACGCTCTTCCGTTGCCCTATCTTTTTCCTGCAGCACTTGGATGAGCGCTTTATTAAACTCTCTGCTATCTGTTGTCTCGCCCGATGGCCCGACATTCTTACCGCTAATCCGGCCCCGCCAGGCCAACGCCATTTCCGCGGCCAGGATCTGTTCAAAAAAGAACGCCAGTTTTGCCTCCGGGCTGGATTCCTCTACTAATAAGTTTTTGAGGTTAAAACGAATTGGGTGTGCGTTCACGTTATGTTCCAGCGCTATCCCAAAAGCAGTAGCGCCGGTCGTTTCATGCCTGAATTTCGCCACCAACTTCTCCAGCCGGTCTCGCTCTTCGGCAGCAAATGGCGCCAGGTCATAAGCAAACAGTGATTCTTTGATTTTCGGCAAATCATCAAATTCACTAGAAACTTCCAGGAGGGCCACCTGGATCTTTTCTTTGCCGTCTTTGTCGAAAATCTCCCGGCCCTGTTTTCGCATGTGCAAATCAAGAACGTTTTTCACAAAAAAAGCCGCGGTTCCGCGGATACCGGTATCTACAATAAGCAGCTTATCTTTTTTGTCGTATCCTGCATTCACCAGCTTGAAAAAGATATTATCGACTCTCAACTTAAATTTCTCGTTATTTTCATATTGCTCTTCGAATAACCCGCGCGCCGCGACATATAACCGCCCGAGATCCGGCGAAGTTCCACTCTTCAGTTCATCCCTGACTTTATATCTTGCTCTTACCAGCAGTGAGGTCATCTGATCAGCGTTCGAGTGCATATTCCGGTAGTCCTCTCCCGATATCTGATCACGGCTAAGATAATACGCCGATGAACCGGCGTCATTTCGACTGGAAGCCGGCAGGCGGCCGAGCTTAAGCAACCCGGCGAGCGAACCGAGAAACCCTGCCGAAGCCTCAGCTTCATCTGCGCTGATGACGTCTTCCATTTCTTTGAACAGCCCGGCGTCCCGCAGAAGGTACAAACGGTGATAGTCTTTCTTTTGCTGGCGGACCAAAGTCACCCAGGCCGACAATATCGCGAACAACGACTCAAGCGTCTTAGTTTTATCCGCTGATTCCCAGACAGAATCGAGCAGACTTTTCATCTCTCCCAGCTTATTTTCCTGAACTAAGCGTTGCTCCTCAGACAAACCGGCTATCGAGGCGAGAATTTGTTCATACTTCTCGTCCATCAGCGCCTTCATGGTCTCCTTATTGCCATTGCCTTGTTTAATCCGTACAACAATGTCTGGAGGAAGCGAGTATGCTTCATTTGCGTATTTATACATCCGAATGTCGTTGTCAAATTCCGATTCCACTCCCGACAATTCACCAGCAAGGCTGTTTTTCCCGCCGTCTTTTTGCTCGGAGTCCCACTCCACCGTCACACCGTCAGGAAAACTGATATTTTTTATATTGAAAACCTTGCGGTTATCCTTTTTTTCTATTTTGATCGCGAATGAATCTTTCCTCAAAACAATATCCTGGAAATCACCCATGGAAAATTCGCCGCGCAGCGAAGATTCCGCCTTACCTTCGGTTTTAAAACCTTGCCAATTAACTTTATTCTGAAAAATCCGAAATTCCCAAGAGGCCCCATTAGCTTGCACCCGGACAGTTTCACCAAACTCCCGGGCAAAGCTTTTAGCTAAAGAATCGCCTCCGACTTTCCGCGACTTTAGCGCAAGCTGGTTCCGTTCTTGCAGAATTATCCCCGCTCGCGCAAAAACATTTACCAGGTTCTTGTTCTCGACAACGACTTCGTCTTTTGCCTGCTGGTACAATTCCCTGCTCCCAAATCCCACCTGAAGCAGATCGTTAATCTTCAGAGTATAAGAAAGTCCTCCGGGGTAGGTCTTAATCCTTCCCGGAGCCCTGGAGAAGAGGCCATTGAACACCTTGACCAAATCCAATAATTCCTCTGCTGTCCGTGCATAAAAGACAATTTTAGAGTAATCGGAGTCGTTCTTTTTATCCCAGCCATCTTTCCTGGCAATATCATTGACATCCTCCCCTTTTTCTTCGATATGCTTGAACGAAGCCGGCCATTTGAGAAGCGACAATACGCTTTTTGCTAATTCGACAGCGTCATCGAACGATTCGGATCGCGGATTGAAATACGCCTTATAATACCTATCTTCGGATTGGCTGGCGGGTAATTTTTCACGATTGGAGAACGTTCTCCACCGCAAGTCATCATTAGTCTGATGGGTATCACGGAATGTCCATAGAGACTGTTTCTGGTCACTGCTTCCGCCGTCTCCTGGCGCGGCATCATTAGGTTCTGCCCGGGAAAAAGCGCTCCATCCTTTCAACTCAAATTTGTTGTACGGCTCGAGAATATGCCTCTTGGACGCCAAATTATCGCCACCGGGCGCGAATGAATAAATGAATCTATATTCATTCAAGTAACCACTATCCAACACTGACTCTAGATTAGTAAATTTGTCCCAGTTGTGAAAAATTACCTGGAATGGGGAAGCTACATTAAACGGCATATCTCTGACCGCCTGGTATATTTCCTGCGCCTTGGCGTCGCTAACCTCTTCTCTTGACTCTGTTAACCCCATGAGCAACTTATTGGCTTGCGGGAAGGAAAGGGAAATAAGTGAATTGATATAATTAAAGTACCGCAGGCGAACCTCAAAATCATCGACTGTTATACCTTCGGCGCTTAGCCCTTTCGCTTCCAAGAAACGCTTCATGTCTTGAAGCACCTCTTGTTTAAAATTAACGTCTTCCAGCCGCGGGCCAAAAGCGTCATCTACCCTGTTATACTTGGCCGTCACGCTCGCTCGTAAAAGCTCGACGAATAATTTAAATTCCCGCGATCTATAATCTTTGAATATCTCACCCACTGGCCGGAAAATCCGCGTGGCATCTTCGGATATCGCTACGGACAGATGACCGTCGGTTTCCACCACCGGATCAAAAACGTTATCGCTTAAATTGGTTTTTTGTTTGTCCGCCTCCTGTATGGCGGAGATAATATCTTCCGGAACCCCTAATTTTTTAAGCAGCTGCGAGGCTCTCCCTATCCAAAGCACCCTGAAATCGAAAATCTTGTCTGGCGCCACGTTAACGCGTTTCTGGACTTTTTCCCAAACCTCATCCTGGATTAATTCCATCTGGCGTATTACAATAAGCGCTCTCGCTAAACCTTTTTTCTCCTGTTCGTTCAAAACTCTCGGAGTCCTGCCAAGGCCTTTCATGGCTTCCGCATACAGGGAAGAATCAAGAATCTGTTTCAGAACAGGCCCCTGGCGAAAAACCCGGAGTTCTCCGCCTTTGCCTGATTGCGCGGCCTCAACCAGCGCTGCGTATTTATCAACATACTTGTTTACTATCCTTTCCCTTCTTTTCAATAATTCATCTTTGTCCTTTGAAGCATCCAACACGTCTAGCGCGTATCCCATTACATCGCCATGATAAACATGGACGCTAACGTCCATCCTGACCATGCGGTTAAGCTCTCTGGCGATAGCCGGAGCCTTCTTTCTGTTATAATTCGTCCCATGCGTAACAATGCTGATATCTTTGAAACCCAGCTTTTGCGCTACATCAACTATATCGACAATCGTTGCTCCGGAAGCCTCATCATAATAATCCAGCGGATCGCTATCACGGTAAGGCGCAATGTCATCGGTGGAGGATTTGAGTTTCTGCATTATTTTCACCGCAACAGGGAAAGGCATCTGCCCGCCAAAATGTGGCTGTTCAAGGCCGCGAATACCGCAAATCAGACACATGTTGCTACAACCCTGGGTCAGGAGAAGCGTTACACTCCGGCGGGGCAAAAAGTTCTTACCCGAACCCCTCCCCACATCGCAGAAGGCCTGAATCTGATATGCATTCATTCCCTCAAAAGCCTCTCTGAACAGCTCCAAATGCAAATCTCCCAGTTCGTTGCCTATCCTCGGAATAAGTTTTAGCTGTTCTTTGAATTCTCCGAAATGTCCGAACCAATTAAAGTTGTCTTCTTCGCTGCGGGCGGCTATTTCATCAAAAAATTTCTTTGCTTCAAGCCCTTTCTCGTTTAAATACCCGTCATAAGATCCAAAAACAAAACTGCCTGTTTTTGAAAGTTGGCGGTATAACTGGTATTTGCTCTTATGCGGCAATAGGTCCTTTATTACTTGGTCAATAGCGGAATTAAGCTCGGCGCCCTTTAAGACTGACTCATCCGGCAAAGCCGGCGCAGCAGGCAGGGGCGCATCCGTTAACCTGACATTTCCACTCGATACCAATAAGACAACCAACTTGTCTATGCGTGTGCGGAGCAAACCAACGATCGTTCGAATCTTGCCGATATCCATCTTTTCGCCGATCGCCCCTCCGTCTTTTTTCTCCGCTGGTAAGTGGTCTTTTATCCAATTATTCTTTCCGAAGTTCTTACCGTTATTGACGCTATTTTGGTTCTCAGGACCCGTGTAGTATTCGCCAAAGGTATCTCGTAAAAAAGCATCTATTCTATCGACGTGCTTAGTAATAAGCGCTTCTCTTTCGCCGACTGGAGCCCAATTCCTATCAGTCACGGCCCGGTCATCAAATGGAACACCATTCCTTCCTTCGTTCTTGTATTCTTTGTAAAGTTCTATGTGTTGTATATCAAACCTCCCAGCGACAAGCCCTTTGTTTGAAAACATCTTATCGCCAGAAGCTTTTGACTTTTCCAAGAAGTGACCAATTTCAGATTCTATCTTATCAGCAACCCGTTTGGCATTTTCCCAACTGCCTATATATATTGTAAAATCTTTCTCTCCCCGGTCTCCTCCCCTAAGCAATTTATATTGCCCATATTGTCTTTCATGGTTATTAAATAACCACTTGTCCACCGCGGCATAATTTTCTGGTTTTACGGTCAAATGCAGCTTCCAGCCGCCATTCTTTCCATAGTCATTATCTTTTTCTATATCTGTAATCCTATATCCCGCTTGGCCAAAAACAATTTTCTTTTGTTTTGCTGTTGACCCTACTGGAGAATTCCTGGTATGATCGTATAACCAACTGTCTACACTAACCCCCCCATCCTCTTGCACCGAGGGACCCAGATCGGATATTTTAACCCCGCCATCATCCCCCTCCAAAGATAGCAATTTGCTCAATAGCGCTTTGGACAACTCACCGGCGCCCTGGAACGTGCCACCATCCAAATTGGCGCTAATTTTATTAAATTCCACGCCTCCCGAGAAATAGGTCCTGATGGTCTGGCCATAAGCGCTCTGGTGGTTCTCTCTGATGTTGTATTCTCCGTCTTTGAAAGATTTCTGGTAGGCTTTAAAGTAAACATTTTTATCCCATTTGGTCTTAGAGGTGAGGTTGCTCAGGTTTTTAGCGTCTATCTTTCTGGCGACTTTCGACTTTATATCCTTGTGGCTCTTTTTAAACCACTGAGCTAAGATCAAAGAATAGTAAACCTGTCTTAAGGGAGCGTATCTTTTGCTGGAATTTACTTCTCTTGTCAGCTTGGGAATTATGGTTTCTCTGATGATCTGGCTAGAATATTCGTTTAAAATCTTGGACTTTTCATCCGGGAAACTGTAATTAGCATCTCCCTTGAGATAATCCTGCTCCAACATTACCTTTAAGGTCGCCTTGTAGATGTAGGCGCTTCCCTTTCCCTGAGCTTCGCGGACAATGATCTCATCCGGCACTATCCAGGGCCGGGTTAAAGTCGGGATGGTTACGTTTTCGCTGCCGTAAAGTTCTTCCGCTCTTTTATAGAGCTTATCCCAGTATTCCCGGCCTTCAAAGGTCTCGGGCGAAGTGTATTTAGCGGTATCTTTTTTAAGCTGCAGGTCGGCTTCCAACATGACCTTGCCCATGTCGGTCTTGGCCAAATCGTCATCGATCATCTCTTTTGGCGAATCCGGCCTCAAGTTTACCCAGAAAAAGTCATTAGGAAGGGCGATTCCCACGAAGAAGTGGCGAAGAAGATCACTCGCGGTTGTTTCCAGGGTTGCGGGCTTGGTATCCTTGACGCTGCCCTTATCCAGCAAAAGCTTGAAATCATTATTCAGCTGGTCATAGGAAAGATAGCGCAAATGCACTGGCCGGTAGTTTTCGTAGACTACTGAGCCGATCAAGCTGGACATTCTGGCGGAGATATCCAATTGTCCGGCGATCTGGGCAAAGCCTATTTGCTCAAAGGCAAAACAAAAAGATATAAAAAAGGCGATGATTTTCTTAAACATAGTTTTAGCTTTTTGAAAAGTATTTTAAAAGTGGACAAAAAATATTCTCTCACTCGTTAAGTAATTAAGATTGAGAGAGTTCTGATTTATCAGCCTTAATAAAGTATGCCTTATATATAGAAAATTTTCAAGGATAAACCTAAAAAAATCTGAAAGCGCTTTCATGATTAATCGTTTAATTACAAGGGTTTAGCTAAATGATTACCACGAATTCGCCTTTATAGGAGTGGGTTTTGAGATGCTCAATGATTGTTTCGGGTTTGGCGCGGAGGGTTTCTTCGAACTTCTTGGTCAGTTCCCGGCAGATAGCCACATCTTTGCCCGGCCAGATCTCTTGAATTGCGGATAACGTATCCAGGATCCTATGGCAGGATTCATATAGGATAATCGTGTGCTCCAGTTTAGACAACTCCTTCAGCCGGTTCCTGCGGGCAATAGGCTTATTGGGAAGGAATCCTTCAAAGATGAATTTATAGGCCGGCTTTCCGGAAAGGACCAGGCCATTGATCAATGCGGTTGGTCCTGGGATTAAAGTCATTGGGATAGAATTAGTTATGGCCAAATTGATCAGGTTATACCCCGGGTCGAGGATCCCCGGAGTTCCCGCGTCAGAGACTAAAGCAACGTTCTTTCCTTCTTTCAAAAGCTTTAACAGATACTCGCCTTTAGTAAACCGGTTGTGCTGAAAAAAGCTGGTAGTCGGGGTTTTAATGGCGTAATGATCTAAAAGGATCTTGGTGTGCCGGGTATCTTCACAGGCAATCAAGTCAACGGTTTTTAATACTTCAATTGCCCGCAGGGTTATGTCTGCCAGGTTGCCGATGGGGGTCGAAACAATATAAAGCATTGGGGATTATTTGTTTCCTTTTTTCTCCAGAAGTTCGATTACTCTATTTACTTTATTAATAAAAGTATAGAGGAGATCTTTTTCGCGGACTCCCAAGCGCACTTTATAATCTCCTTCAAGGACTTTATCCAGAACCTGCTCAATGCGGGTCAAGGGGCCAAGGCCGCGCTGCACCAGCCAGAAAATAGAAAGCACGAAGGTAAAAATCACTCCGGCGAAGCACAGCTGCAAAATCACCAGGTTGATCCGCCACATCAGGGAATCCTGAGGCGCAGTAATGATTTTAATCAACGCGAAAAAGCTGACAATAGTAAGGGTCGTCGCGATAATCAACGCTACATTCAAAAAAATTATCGTGGTTTCTATCTTCCAGAATTGCCTGCGATTTTTCACATCCACCTCCTTGGGGGCTAAAAATTCGTGATGTTCCCTGATTCGTTTATGGCGAACCCTCTGTTTTTGTTTCGGCGGGTCGCATTTATGAACAACTCATCTGAAGTCGCTTTATCTATAGTATAGACGTAGAAAGTATCTATCCTGTTGGGATTTTCGGCATCCAAGGACTTCCAGTCTAACGTGTATCCATTTTTCCAGGCGAAATAGTTCTGCTCGGCCTGCCAGGAAAGATTTAAATAAATCTTGGCATTTTTCTCAGCCTCGCGCTCCATCCGCCAGGAAAAGCTCGCTCCGGCCAGGGTAATTAGAATGACCGTGATGACCAAAACGACAAGGATCTCGGTGAGCGTTACCCCGCGATCTTTATTTTTCTTACATGCCGGCTGCAAAATGCACATGTCCGGTGACCCTCCAGTCAGTAACCACTAAATCCTGCGGGATCGCAGAACTACCTGTTTTAGAAGGAAAAATCGAGGGTTTATTATTAGTAAAAGCAACGGGGTCGGGATCAAGGTTAGGGTTGGGACCGAGCGTGGGGATGCGTTCATACCGATACTCCTTGGTGCACGGGCCAGGACCGCCGCAAGGGCCAGAAGCTTCCTGTAAAAGAAAATAACCCTTCGCCCGCCAAAGCTCGTCATACCAGGCTCCGACGCTGGCGTCGGGTTTACCACTATATAAATTTTCTTTAGTGATGGGGTCCACCACGAAACCCGCGGAATCCCCCAGGCTCTTAGTGCCTGCCCAGCAGACAATCACCGCGCAAACCGAAATCGCCAACCAGATAACCTTATTTGTACGCACCATTAATCCTCCTATTGATTTCCCAAAACCGGATAAGGGGCTTTAACTTTGAATTCATAAGCGTAGTTACCCGACTTTTTACTGGCCTGTATAGCCTGCATCCTTTTGACCATAATGGAATCCGCCGAAACTAAACGCGGGCTATCCTTCCGGGAGGGCAAAAACAATTCGGCCCCCTTGGTCCCGGCGAAAAATCCGGCAATAAATATCGCCGCTGAAATAAAAATTATTCGAAATGAATATGGCCGTGCACTGTCCATTCTCTCACCACGAATTTAGGAAAAACTTTAATTTTGTCATCTTCGAATTTTGCCGCGGTCCCCGTCTGAGGCTGCGCATGAGGATCAAAATTCTTGTAGCCAGTTTCGCTGCTTACGACCGCGCTTGTGCAGTTCCACATTTCATCATAAAAAACAGTGGCCACCTCTTTCGACACTTCCGGGGGCTCAGGACTATCCGCCCGGGCTTTTATAATCCCGAAAGAAACTCCCGCCGCTACGCCGATGATCAAAAAAAGCAAATACGCTTTGTTTCTTGTCATACACCCTCCTGATTATGCCCCTCCCGGCCATCCCCTGATAAACCACGGGAAAGCCCGGCGACCGCCGACACGCAATTTATAGGTATAAGAAAATCCCGACGCTGGGCCGACCGAAGAAACAATATCCCATAGGCCGCCATTTGACTTCTTCGCCTCATAGCTTATATTATAAATTTTACCTCCCATCTTATAGTCAAAAGAATCCTGCGGCTTAATTTTACCGTTGGAGATTAGAATGAGCGCCACTGATGCCCCGGTTTCGCAAAGATAATAGGCTTCCGTCCGCTCTTTGAAAGACGCCAGGTTACGCAAATTGGCGCGCAGCGTGAACAAAAGGGCAATAATGCTCATGAATATGACCATGCTAAAGCATATGACCAGGAGCAAGGCGACGCCTTTTTGGGAAGATGTTTTTCGCATAGCGTATGTCGGTCTTAATTAATAACCGTCCCCGGGGTAAACTGGTTTCGCGGCATGACACTGGTCCGGAAATTATCGCCGCTGGCCAAGTCTATTTCCGCGATCAGCCGAAAGGTGTTGGCTTTGATAACGTCTTTGCTAAACTGCACGGACTTAACGTTACGCAAAATCACTTTTACCGTCTTTCCGTCGTTGTATTTGAGATCGCCGCCATCCAGATAAAATGATTCCGTGACACCCCCCCGTTTAAATTCAAGAGTTTTGCTGTCAGCGGAAATGGTGAACGCCGGGAGGGTATTATTCGGGCTTCCAGAACGAAGTACGCGTTCGAATATTGTCGCCAGCGCGAGGTTCCCCTGGATCGCAGGAAGCTGTTTATCCAGCGTCCCGGTCTTCATTTTGTAAAAAGAGCTTTCAACTACGCTGACTCCGAAAATAAGCACCGCGACCAGCACGACCGCCACGATCAATTCGACAAGCGTGATCCCCTTTTTACTTTTCATGCTACTGCCCTCCTTCAAGTTATTATTCCCACCAAAACTCCGCCGTATTGAGCTGAAGCACATCATTTACCTGGCGCAGAGGAATAACGGATATCGTTTCTTTCTTCGTCTCTCCGCCCACATCTTCCTGCCAAGTGACTTCTACCGTTTCCTTGTAGTGGTTAGAAAAATCGGGGTCTTTTTCCGCCGCATGATAAATCGTCACGCTATCAGGCGCCCTCTTGGGAACAAGCCCTCTGGCCTTTATGTCACCCAGCAACGTAAAGGCCTGAAGATAGTTAGTGCAAAAATAGTACGATTCTTTCAACCCGTAACCTACGGAATTGTTCAAACCTGCCCGGCAGCCTGTAAAGGGATCGCACGGTCCGGGATTATCGGCAGTAGGTAAAGGGCTCACAGGAAGCGTGCATACTGTAGCTCCGGGATAATAATACTTCATTCTAAACTCGTGGCCGAACAGATGGCCTTCGCCGAATTCAAGAGTCTCCCTGGCCAAGTTCAAGGCGGTATAGCGGTACTCAAACTCCCGGGAGAGCGAGCGGATGGAAACAAGGGTCGTTACGGCACCGCTTACCACAATAACGAAGATCATTGAGGCGATCAGTACTTCTAAGATGGTCAGTCCGGAATTTTTTTTCATAGTTTTATTCCACAGTAACTGATTTCGCCAAATTGCGCGGCTGGTCCACATCACAGCCGCGTTTTACCGCAACGTGATAGGCGATCAATTGCAAAGGAAGAGCGACCACCAGGGGAGAAAATAACTCATTGCATTTCGGCACGTAAATGACTTCTTCGGTATGCTCCCGGATCTTTTCGTCACCCTGAGTGGCGATGGTAATGATCTTGCCTTTGCGGGCTTTGATCTCCTGGAGGTTAGAAACCATCTTTTCGTATACTTTGGATTCGCAGGCAATACAGACCACAGCGCGATACTCATCAATTAACGCGATGGGTCCATGCTTCATCTCTCCGGCAGCATAGCCTTCGGCGGGAATATAAGAAATTTCCTTGAGTTTCAAAGCCCCCTCTAATGCCGAAGGGTAATTGATGTTGCGGCCCAGATACAAGAACGAGCCGAAATGGGAATGCTTATGGGCGAGATCAGCTATGGATTGCTGGTCCTTCAAAACTTCCTGCTGCAAATGCGGAATCAAGCGCAGCTGGGAAATATATTTATTGATCTGTTCCTGCGGTAAAATCTTTCTGATCTCAGCCAGATAAAAAGCGAAGATGTACAAAGCCGCCAGCTGCGCGGTATAAGCTTTGGTCGAAGCCACCCCGATCTCCGGACCGGCATGAGTATAAATTACCCCGTCCGCCTCGCGGGTCAAAGTCGAGCCCAAAACATTGCAGATGGCCAGGACCGAGGCCCCCCGGCGCTTAGCCTCTTTTACCCCGGCCAGGGTATCCGCGGTTTCTCCAGACTGGCTGATAGCGACGACTAAAGTATTTTTGTCGATCAACAGGTCCCGGTAACGGAACTCGCTGGAAACATCCACCGCCACGGGTATCGCGCACAAAGATTCGATGATATATTTGCCCACAAACCCCGCGTGATAGGCTGTTCCGCAGGCGACTACGGAGATATTAGTGATGTTCTTAAGGGTTTCTTCGGGTATATTCTGTTCTTGGAAAGCTATCCGGTTGGTCTCTTTATTGATCCTGGCTTTTAAAAAGTTTTCCAGATTTTTAGGCTGTTCGTTGATCTCCTTGAGCATAAAGTGCGGGTAGCCGGCTTTCTGGGCGCTTTCCACGTCCCAGTTGATCTTGGAAGGTGTTTTGGGAATTTCTTTGCCGGAGAAATCCGTGACCCGGACTTTATCTTTAGTCAGGACCACGATCTCTTTTTCGTTCAAGAAAATTATATCCCGGGTTGAATCCAAGATCGCCGGAGCGTCGGAAGCCAGAAAATTCTCCCCCTTGCCGACCCCGACGATCAAAGGGCTGCCCATCCGGGCGCCGATAAGAACTCCCGGCTCCTTGCTGGAAATCACGCTGATGGCAAAAGACCCTTCCAGCCGGGCAATGGTTTTCCTTATTGCTTCTTCCAGGCTGTTGTTTTTAAAAAACTTCTCGATCAAATGAACGATAACTTCGGTATCAGTCTGGGAAACAAATTGATGACCCTCTTTGATCAGCTCGGCTTTAAGGCTGACGTAATTCTCGATGATCCCGTTGTGCACCACCGCGATCTCGCTCTGGCAATCCAGATGCGGATGGGCGTTTTCCTGGGTCGGCGCGCCGTGGGTAGCCCAGCGGGTATGCGCTATGCCTATGGTGCCAGAAAGAGGTTTTTTCTTTAAGATATTATCCAGGGCGATGATTTTGCCCGGAGATTTTCGGATGGAAATGGAATTTTTGTTGGAGAGGATTGTAGCGATACCGCTGGAATCGTATCCGCGATATTCCAGGGATTTCAGGCCGTTTAAAAGAATCGGCTGTGCCGGCCTAAATCCAATGTATCCGACTATTCCGCACATAAATTTATACGTCCCCAACCGGATTTGAACCGGTGTCGAAAGCTTGAAAAGCTTTTGTCCTAGACCAGGCTAGACGATGGGGACTAATTTAGTATTAAGAGCCGTGATTTATTCTTCCTCTTCGGCGATCACCGGCGCCACGCAGGAAACGCGATCTTTATCCTTGCTGTCCAGCTTGATCAGATGCACACCCTGAGAAGCCCTGCCGGTCTCCCGGATATCTTTGATCGAACAACGCAGGAACATCCCGTTCTGAGTGATGACCATCAACTCGTCGTTATCATTGACGGTCTTGAGGCTAACCGCCGGGCCGTTTTTGTCGGTTACCTTTATATTAATAATACCCTTGCCCCCTCTACGGGTCAAGCGATATTCTTTAGCCAGAGTACGCTTGGCAAAACCTAATTCGGTAACGGTCAAAATCGTGGCGTCCTTCTGGACCAGGACCATGGAAATGACTTCATCCTTTTTGCCCAAGGATATGCCTTTAACTCCCCGGGCAGCCCGGCCCATGTCGCGCACCTGGTTTTCGGGAAAACGGATGGCTTTTCCTTCCCGGGTTCCGATCAAAAGTTCCTGTTTGCCGTCGGTCAATTCCACGCCGATCAGCTCATCTTTTTCTTCCAGGGTTATGCCGATGATCCCGCCTTTGCGCGGGTTGCCGTAAGCTTCCAGGCTTGTCTTTTTGATCGAGCCCAGCTTGGTCACCATAACTAAAAATTTATCCGGGGTAAATTCCCGCACCGGGATAGTCGAACTGACCTTCTCTCCGGCTTTTAATTCCAGAAGGTTGACGATAGCCTTGCCCTTGGAAACCTTGCCGGCCTGAGGTATCTCATAAACTTTGACCCAGTAAACCTGGCCTTTATCGGTAAAAACCAGAAGGTAATCCTTGGTGGAAGCCACAAAAAGATGCTCGATAAAATCTTCTTCTTTTACTTCCGCTCCGGTCGCGCCCTTGCCCCCGCGTTTCTGTTTGCGGTAGGCGCTTACCGGCAGCCGCTTAATATACCCGCCGTGGCTGATAGTCACCACCACGTCCTCGTCGGCGATCAGATCGTCGATCTCCAACTCTTCCACCTCGCCCACGATATCAGTCCGGCGCTCGTCCCCATATTTTTTCTTTAATTCCTCAAGCTCTTCTTTAATGATCGCTTCGATCTTCTTCTCGGAAGCAAGTATAGAGCGGCATAATTCTATTTTCTTTAAAAGTTCCAGGTATTCGGCATCGATCTTGTCGCGTTCCAAAGCGGTCAGCCGCTGCAGCTGCATTTCCAGGATCGCCTGGGACTGAACATCGGAAAGGCCGAATTCCTTCATCAGGTTTTCCTTGGCCACCGGAACGGTCTTGGAGGTCTTGATCACCTTAATGATCCGGTCGATGAACTTCAGGGCGATCTTTAAGCCCTCCAGGATATGCGCCCTCTTTAAAGCTTTGTCCAGCTCGAACTGGGTTCTCCGGCGGATGATCACCTTGCGATGACCGATATAGCAATCCAGGATCTGGCGGAGATTCAGCACCCGGGGGCGGTTTTCCACCAAGGCGAGCATGATTATCCCAAAGGTGGTTTCCATCTGGGTGTGTTTGAAAAGCTGGTTTAAAATTATCTGCGGCTCGACGTCACGCTTGAGCTCGATGACAATGCGCATTCCGTCTTTATCCGATTCGTCGCGGATATCCGAGATCCCCTCGATCTTTTTATCGTCCACAAGGCCGGCAATGGCTTCGATCAATCCGGCTTTTTGGACCTGGTAAGGTATTTCATTGACCACGATCAGGTCTTTGCCGTTCTTCTGATGCTCGACCATCGCTCTGGCCCGCACTGTAACCTTGCCGCGGCCGGTATTATAAGCTTCTTTAATCCCACCCTTGCCGCAGATCACCCCTCCCGTGGGAAAATCCGGCCCTTTGACGTAACGAAGCAGATCCTTAATCTCGGAGTCAGGATTACCCAGAATATAGATGATCGCGTCCGCTACTTCTATCAAGTTGTGCGGAGGGATATTAGTAGCCATTCCAACGGCAATACCGCTGGAACCGTTAACTAAAAGGTTGGGCAATGCGGCCGGTAAAAGCAAAGGCTCTTGCAGCGAACCGTCGAAGTTGGGGCCGAAATTGACCGTATCTTTATCGATATCCGAAAGCATCGCGTCGGCGATGGAAGCCATGCGGGCTTCGGTATAACGCATGGCCGCGGCATTATCTCCGTCGACCGAACCGAAGTTGCCCTGGCCTTCCACCAGAGGATAGCGCAGGGAAAAATCCTGGGCCATCCTGACCAGGGTGTCGTATACCGCGGTATCGCCGTGAGGATGATATTTACCCAAAACCTCTCCGACGATACGGGCGCATTTTTTATAAGGCTTAGTGTGGTCGAGATTTAATTCCTGCATCGCGAAAAGAACCCGGCGATGCACCGGTTTCAAACCGTCGCGCACATCGGGAAGCGCGCGGCCGACAATAACGCTCATCGAGTAATTTAAATACGCGTCCTTTACTTCGGACTCGATGGAAACGAGATTTACTTTTTCATTGCGAGTATACATTTTAAATATCCAAGTTTTTGACCAGGTGCGCGTTGTCTTCGATAAATTTCCGGCGCGGCTCAACCTGGTCGCCCATTAAAACCGTGAACATCTCATCCGCTTCTACGGCATCTTCCAGGGTAACTTTTAACATGGTCCTTTTTTCCGGATCCATGGTAGTTTCCCAGAGCTGCTGGGGATTCATTTCGCCCAAACCTTTATACCTCTGGATATGCATTCCTTTTGAAGCATTGTTTTTGATGAAACCCAGAACTTCTTTTAAAGAAGCAAAATCATATTGGTCTTTTTCGTGGGTCACCCGGTAAATTGCCTTGGCCTTCTTGGCCACTTCCGTGCTTATGCCCTCTTTGACCTGGGCTGGAGCTTCGGTAAGCAAAGTAGAAATATCCAGACCAATCTTCTCGATTTTTAGTAAAAGCGCGTCAATATCCGGAGACTCAAAAAGCTCCAGAACATCGGATTCAATCTCTTGGCCTTCCTTTTCCACCAATTTCGCCAATTCCTCATCAGAATAGACAAATTGGTCTTTCCCATCCACTTTTACCCTATAAATAGGCAATTTTTTGGTTTTTTGATGCCTAAAACTGAGGTATTTCGCAAAACCTACTCCCTTTTTCTCTAAAGTCTTGCCTAATTTCTCCAGCTCGACCAATATCTTAAGTAATTCGCCAAATTGATGATCCGTAAAAGCTTGTTTATCCTTAAGTCGTTCAAAAACAGTGTCTTCGCGTCCTAAATCCAGCAATAAGGCATTCAGGTGTTGCTCGGTTTCAATATATTCTTCGCGATTGCCTCTTTTTATTTTGAATAAAGGCGGCTGGGCAATATAAACATGGCCATTTTCCAGCAATTTCGGGAAATGGCGATAGATCAAGGTTAAAAGCAGGGTGCGAATATGTGAACCGTCCACATCAGCATCGGCCATTAAAACTAACCGATGGTAGCGCAGTTTAGTAATGTCAAACTCCTCGCCCACCCCGGTTCCCAGAGCAGTGATAATAGTCCGGATTTCCTCGTTGGACAAAATCTTATCCAGCCGGGCTTTTTCTACGTTAAGAATTTTCCCTTTGATCGGCAGGATAGCCTGGAACCTGCGGTCTCGGCCCTGCTTGGCAGATCCGCCGGCGGAATCTCCTTCCACTATGTATAACTCGCACAATGCCGGATCGCGTTCTGAGCAGTCAGCGAGCTTTCCCGGCAGGCCGCCGGAATCCAAAGCCCCTTTTCTGCGGGTCAACTCCCTGGCTTTCCGGGCCGCCTCACGGGCGCGCGACGCCAGTATGACTTTATCCACGATCTTATTGGCTACCGACGGATTCTCCTCAAAAAACCCGCTCAGCCCGTCAAATACCGTGGAAGCGGTCAAGCCTTCCACTTCGGAATTGCCTAATTTGGTTTTGGTCTGACCCTCAAACTGCGGGTTAGGGATCTTGGCCGAGATGACCGCGGTCAACCCTTCCCGGACATCGTCTCCGGAAATACCGATATCGTCTTTAAGCAGGTTTTTCCCTTTGGCGTACTGGTTGATTGCCCGGGTCAGCGCGGATTTAAAGCCGGAAAGGTGCGTTCCGCCTTCGATGGTATTAATATTGTTGGCGAAGGAATAAAGGCTCTCGGAATAGCCGTCGTTATACTGCAAAGCGGCTTCCAGATAAACACCTTCTTTTTCTTTCTCCAAATAGACCACCTTGTTATGCAGCGTAGCCTTATTCTTATTAAGGTACTCGACGAAAGAAATGATCCCGCCGGAAAATTTAAATATCGCCTCTTTTTCCTGGCGCTCGTCCTTTAAAGAGATCTCCAGCCCTTTATTCAAAAACGCCAGCTCTCTCAGCCGGTTGGCCAGGATGTCGTAAGAAAACTCGATAGACTTAAATATTTCCTTGTCCGGCTTAAAAGTTACTTTGGTCCCGGTGTTTTTAGATTTGCCGATAACGGTCAGCTTGCTTACGGTTTTGCCGCGCTCATAACGCTGGTGGTAAATTTTCTCGTCGCGCTTTACCTCGACTTCCAGCCATTCGGAAAGGGCGTTGACGACGCTAACCCCGACCCCGTGCAGCCCTCCGGATACCTTATAAGACTGGTGATCGAATTTGCCTCCGGCGTGCAGCACGGTCAACGCGACTTCTACGGCGGGCTTTTTCTCGGTCTTATGCATATCCACGGGAATTCCGCGTCCGTTATCGCTGACGCTGACCCCGTTGTCCGGCCGGATGACCAAATCGATCTTGGTGCAATAACCGCCCAGGGCCTCATCAACCGAGTTATCCACCACTTCGTAAACCAGATGGTGCAGCCCCCGGCTGTAAGTATCGCCGATGTACATGGCCGGTCTTTTTCTGACCGCTTCTAAGCCCTCTAAAACCTGGATCGCTCCGGCATCGTAAGCTTTCTGTTTCCCGGCGTCCGGCTTTTTTTCTTCCTCTTTTTCTTTTTTATCTTGGTTTTTCATTTGGCTTCCTTGGAAAGCAATAATTTTACCACTTATCTTTTTCAATGCAACAAGTTTCCTCTCACCCCTGTTTATTGCGCGGAAATTCCCCCAAGCTGAACTTCAGGTCTTTTATCTGGGAATTAGCCCCGGAAAATTTTTCCAGCAGCTCTTTTTTATGCAGGTTAAAATAATACAGCCACGGCGAAGAATCTACTTTCAGGGACAATTCTCCGTTTTTAAAAGAGCCCACCCGCGCGTGAGGAGCTTCTTTGCGCGAAAAAACTTTTTTTGCCAGGAATTCCGGGGCCAGCTGGCCGGCTTTTTCTTTGCGCGCCTCCAGCTCTTTAAGCAAAGCTTCCAAGGGCTGCTTGATCGCTTCCACGGCTCGATCCTAACTTAAGCGCATCGGTAAAACTATATAAATATACCCGTCATTACGAATTACTCCGGGCTTTTCGCTGCCGGATATTTCTAATTCCGCGGTCTCGACATCGAGATTCTTCAAAACATCACTGAGATAATTCGGGTTAAAGCCGATCAAAAGCTCTTTTCCGGAATATTCCATGGCTATTTCTTCCCTTGACTCTCCGACGTCGGGAGTGGATTTGGAAAGTACCAGCTTGTTTTTGAAAACCTCGAACTTAACCGCCTGGTAATCCGGAGTGGACAACAAAGACGCCCGGCGGATCGCCAGCAAAAACTGCTCGCGGTTAATCTTGATCTTGCTTTCAGCCGCAGCGGGAATGACCTGTTGATAATCCGGAAACTCTCCCTCGATAAGCCGAGAGATGACCGTAGCGCTCCCCAGGTCGAATAAAACCTGATTGGCTCCGATGATCATAGATAATACTCCCTCGTCCTGCAAATTCCTTTGCAATTCCTGGATGGTTTTGATCGGGACAATCATGCTTATTTCTTTGCTGGCGGCTTTAGAGAGTTTTTTGGTGTCGATAGCCAGACGCTTGCCGTCAGTGGCCACCAGGGTTAGGTTGCTCTGGCTTATTTTAAACATTATCCCGTTTAAAATATAGCGGGTTTCATCCATTGATACCGCGAAAGATGTGTGGTTAAGCATTTGCTTTAAAAAAGCCTGCTCCAGCTCAATTACCTCTTTATCTTTAAACTCCGGAAGTTTGGGGAATTCCTCGGAAGCCAAACCGATTATTTTAAACTGGCAGGAAGAAGTTTCAATGATCACAATATTATTCTTTTTAGAATTTATCACTACTTCCTTGTCCGATAATTCTTTTATAATACTGCTAAATCTCCGAGCCGGAATAGTTATCGACCCTGGTTCCTGGATATCCACAGGTATTACACAACTTATCCCTATATTAAGGTCGGTAGCGGTCAACCTTAAATTATTCTTTTGAGTTTCCAATAAAAAGTTAGATAGTATAGGTAAGGTTGCTTTAGCGCTGATAACGTTTTGAATGGTATCGATCCCTTTGGCTAAAATGTTTTTATCCACGGTAAACTTCATTTTTAGATCCTCCTATTGTTATTATTTATTATAATAAAAACTAAAGATAGTCTTAATAGTAAAGGAGTTTGGTTTCTGTTGAAAAAACTTTATCCGTAATATTTCTCGAAAGTTATAAAAAAACTAACCACTTAATAAGCGGTGGATTACTGTTGGATGATCTGTATAATCCTCTGGACCTTGTCTTTTAAAAGATCGTCGCTGCATAATTCTTGTTTAATCTTATTATAAGAATGCAATACCGTGGTATGGTCTTTGCCTCCAAAATAATTCCCGATCTCCGGAAAAGACAAATCGGTCAATTCCCGGCTTAAATACATGGCTACCTGCCGGGGCAAGACAATTGTTTTGTTCCGGCGCTTGAGTTTCAGGTCCGCCGTGGACACTCCGTATTCCTCGGCCACGCAGCGCTGGATAAAATCCACGGTTATCAATTTTTTAGGTTCTTTAAGCAAGTCCCGCAGGACCTCTTTGGCCAGTTCTATATTTATGGTTTTTTCCTCCAGCAAAGAATAGGCAATGATCCTGATCAGCGCTCCTTCCAGCTCCCGGATATTGGTTTTGATCAGCTGGGCGATAAAGAAAATCACGTC
>JAPLLS010000082.1 GCA_026387435.1 Candidatus Omnitrophota bacterium | reverse complement strand
CGCGGTTGTACTGGTTTATAGGCCGGATTCTTTGATGACTTTCTGGACCGCGGACGCGGAGCGCTTAAAAGCTTCCTGCTCGGACTGGTCCAGATCCAGCCGCAAAATGCTTTTGATCCCGCTGCGATTGACTATCGCCGGCAAACTTAAAAACACATCGCTGACCCCCAGGTAATTCTCAACCAGGGAAGAAACCGGCAAGATCGCGTTCTCATCATTAAGGATTGCCTGGGTGATCCTGGCTAAAGCCAGGCCGATGCCATAAGAGGTCTCGCCTTTTTTCTCGATGATCTGGTAGGCGGAATTTTTCACTTCGTCAAAGATTAATTTAAAATGGTCTTCCCGGTGACAAAGTTTGCTATTGGCGCAGATCGAACAGTATTCCTTGAACAACACTCCGCCGATCATGGCCTTAGACCAGACCGCGAATTCAGAATCCCCGTGCTCTCCCAGAATATAAGCATGAATATTATGAGGATCCACTCCGCAGTGCTCGGAAAGTAAAAATCTGAACCGCGCGGTATCAAGGACTGTGCCTGAACTCATCACCTGAGACGCCGGCTTGCCGGAGATCTTATAGGCGGCGTAAGCCAGGACATCCACGGGATTGGCAACTACGAGTAATATCGCTTCCGGAACGTATTTAACTATTTCGGGGATGATCTTACGGAACAATCCTACATTGTCCCGGACTAAATCCATCCGGCTCTGGCCGGGCTGTTGTTTTTTCCCGGCGGTAATAACCACCAAATCCGAGCCGGCTGTATCCGAATAATCGCCGGCCGTTACTTTGACCGGAGAGATATAAGGCCCGCCGTGGGAAAGGTCCATGACCTCTCCTTCCAGCCGTTTCTTGTCCAAATCAACGATCGTGATCTGCCGGACGCCCCCCTTGATCATCAACGCGTAGGCGTAACGCATGCCCACATTGCCGCAGCCGATGATCGAAACTTTTGGTTTTAAATTTTCCATATCCACACCTTTCATCACCTGCGCGGTGATTATTATTGGTTAAACTGAAATCCCGAATACTTTCCTGATGATCAGCCCGATGGCGAAATTTATCGAGGCCACTCCCAGGCTGATCCCGGCCATCTCCAGAAAGCGCTTCTTGAAATCCAATTCCTTAGCCACCGAGATATAATAGGTAAAAACAAAAATAATGGAGATCGCCACTGCCAGGACCATACCCAGGCAGACAAAAATATTCTTAAAAAATAAATAAGGCGTGATCAGTAAAATCACCGTAACCACGTAAGCACTGCCGGTGACCACACAGGCTTTGACCGGGTCTTTACCGGTATCCTCCTGTTTGGCGGAAAGGTATCCCGAAGCAGCCATGGACATCGAAGCGGCAATTCCGGTGATCAAGCCCACGATCCCCACCAAACGGGTATTCTGCAAAGCCAGGGTAAATCCAACCAAAGCTCCGGTAAGCTCCACCAGCGCGTCATTTAAACCCAAAACCACGGAACTGGCGTATTTCAGCCGCTCTTCGTCGATCAGGTCGATCAACTCGTTCTCGTGGCGGCCTTCATCGCTGATGATCTTTTCCACTTCCGGAGCAACTGCTTTGATCTTCTCATATGCATCCTGAGCCAGATCTTCCCCCTTCTCCAAAAGTTTTAGCCCGAAGGTCAGGCCGAAGACCCGCGAGATAAAAACAAAAAAATCAATTTTAAACTTGTCCGGACCGACTTCCTGGCCGCTTAAAGTTTGCCAGAATTTATAATGGGCCAGTTCATCTCCGGCAATACCCTGGAGGATCGCGGCTTTATCTTTATCCTTCAAAAATCCGGCCAGCCGGGAATAAATAATATTCTCGGAGATCTCGTTTTTCTGGGCCTGAAGTATCGTCTTTTTAAGTTCCGGGCTGATCATTTTTGAACCGCCATTTTTTTGCGATTAAATAATTTGTATAATTCCATTGCCCATAACGGGAACGAGGAAACAGCGATCACCATCACCCAATCAAATAATCCCAGCGGCTCGGTCTTAAAGATCTTTTGCAGGAATCCGGCATAAACCACTACCATCTGCAGACTGAATGAAATAAAGTTGGCAACGATCAATTTTTTATTAGTAAAGATCCCAATCTTGAACAGCGATTCCGTCGCGCTGCGGCAATTAAAGGAGTGGAATAACTGGGCCACGGACAAGACGATGAACGCGGCAGTCCTGGCCCGTTCAATACTTTCCTTCTCCACGAACAAGACCAGGCTAAAAGCCAGCAAACTGCAGAAAGCGATGAACGCGCCTTGAATAATCATCAGGATCGCCCGTTCTTTGGTCACCACCGGCTCATGATGCGGCCGGGGCGGGCGGTTCATTACATTAGGATCAACCGGGTCAACCCCCAGAGCCAAAGCCGGCAACCCGTCGGTAACCAGGTTCACCCAGAGGATCTGGATCGGCAACAGCGGCACCGGCCAGCCGATCAAAGACGAAACGAACATTACTAAAATTTCCCCGGCATTGCAGGACAAAAGATAATGGATGAATTTCTTGATATTGTCGTAGATCCCCCGGCCTTCTTCTACAGCCGCCACGATCGAAGCGAAATTATCGTCAGTGACCACCATGTCCGAGACTTCCTTGGTCACGTCGGTCCCGGTAATCCCCATAGCCACGCCGATATCCGCTTCTTTGACCGCCGGAGCGTCATTAACACCGTCGCCGGTCATGGCCACGATCTGGCCGCGGTTGCGCCAGGCCCGCACGATCCTTAATTTATGCTCGGGTGAAACCCGGGCGTACACCGGCCAGAGAGTCTTTGGCGAAGAATCCCAGTTCCCGGGCAATAGCTACCGCGGTGTTCTTATGGTCACCGGTGATCATTACGGTCCTGATCCCGGCATTCTTGCAAAGCTTGATCGCCTGCTTAACCTCTTCGCGCGGCGGGTCGATCATCGCAAATAACCCCAAAAACACCAGGTCCCGCTCGATGGCAGCTGCTTCATATTTTTCCGGGGCGCGTTCCAAAGGACGATATGCTACTGCCAAAACCCGCATGGCCTGGTTGGCAAAATTGGTGTTCATCTCTAAGATCCGGGAACGGTCAGCTTCAGTGATCCGGCGCATTACGCCTTTCTCCTCGATGCTTACGCAGTCACCGAGCAGGATATCCGGAGCGCCTTTAACGAACGCCAAAAGTTTTCCCTCTTTATCCTTGCGCACGATGGTCATTTTTTTGCGTTCGGAATCAAAAGGGATCTCTTCCACAAACAAATATTGCGCTTCCGTGTCTTTCTTATTTAACCCGGCCTTAGCTGCCGCGGTCAAAAGCGCTCCCTCAGTAGGATCGCCGATGATCGACCAGTTATTGTTTTTTTCGACCAGCTGGGCCCCATTACAAAGCAAAGCGCACAAAAACGCTTTATTCAGGTCCGGATAATTTTGCGGGTTTATTTCTTTTTCATTTTGAATTATCTGACCGTCAGGGTCATAACCGATCCCGGAAACCCGGAAATCTTTATTGCCGCAGAAGATCCCCTGCACGGTCATCTCGTTCTTAGTCAAAGTTCCGGTCTTATCCGAACAGATGACCGTGGCGCAGCCTAAAGTTTCCACCGAAGGAAGTTTCCGGATCAAAGCATGGCGCTTGACCATCCGCTGCACGCCCAAGGCCAAGGCAATGGTCACTACCGCCGGCAAGCCCTCGGGGATCGCCGCTACCGCCAAGCTCACTGCAGTCAAAAACATCTCGATAAGATTCTCTTTGCCAAAACCGCCCCGGAACACTCCCAGGGCGAAAACCATGGCCACAAGAATAAAACACAAATAAACAATCCACTTGCCGAATTCTTCCAGTTTTTTCTGCAAAGGAGTTGATTCGTGCTCGATATCCTGGATCATCGTGGCAATCTTCCCCAGCTCAGTGTTCATCCCGGTATTAAAAACCATAGCCCGGCCCTTACCGGAAACCACCGCGGTGCCGAGATAAATAGCATTGGCCCGCTCGGATAAAGGAACTTCTTCTTTCTCGAGAGGAACTGTAGTTTTATTCACCGGAACGGATTCTCCGGTCAGGCTGGCTTCCTGGGTGGCAAAATTAGAGGTCAGCCAAACCATCCGGCTGTCCGCTGGAACGTGATCTCCGGCTTCCAACTCTACAATGTCTCCGGGAACGATATCGCTGGAAGGGATAATTTTATGCTCTCCGGAACGGATAACTTTGGATTGCGGGCTGGATAATTTTTTCAAGGCGGCCAAAGATTTTTCCGCCCGGTATTCCTGGATAAAGCCGAGAATAGCGTTTAAAATGACTATGCCGATGATCGCCGCAGCGTCTATCCATTCCTGGAGAAATCCCGAGACCAGGGCCGCTGCGACCAAGACCCAGATCATAAAATCATTGAACTGCTCCAGGAACATCTTGATCGGGCTGACGGCTTTCTTTTGCCTTAAAGCATTCCTGCCGTATTGAGCCAGGCGGATAGCTGCCTCTTCCCCGCTTATCCCTGATTCTGGATGGGAATTAAGATTTTTCGCTGCTTCTAAAATGTCCTGTTGCCAGAAATTCTTCATTAGAATTCCTCTTTTAATTTTTATATATTATCTCATAAGCGGTTTTTTACAACAACACTTTTAGGAAAACCTTCCCGGGATGGCAGTTGAGCAGAAAGCGCATTTGCCTTCCTTAACGTTATTTTCCAAGATATCAAACCCTTCCCTTTTGATCAGAAGTTTTTTACAGTTATGGCAATGAGTGTCATTGCCCCAGCCATGGACATTGCCGACATATACGTATTTCAGCCCGGCTTTGCGGCCGATCTCTTCCGCCTTTTTAAGAGTCTCTTCGGGAGTAGCGTCCAGCTCAGTCATTTTATAATTCGGAAAAAAGCGGGAAATGTGCCAAGGCATAAACTTATCCACCCCGGCTAAGAATTCAGCGATCCCTTTAAGCTCTTCCGGAGAATCATTGGAACCCGGGACAACCAGAGTGGTAACTTCCACCCAGATCCCCAATTTTTTCATCAACTTGATCGAATCCAGGACCGGCTGCAGGCTGCCGCTGCAAACTTTGCGGTAAGATTCATCCTTGAAATATTTCAGGTCGACATTCGCCGCGTCCAGATAAGGCTGGATCGCCTGCAAAGCTTCTTTGCTCATATAACCGTTAGTGACAAAGACATTTTTCAAGCCTTTTTCCCGGGCGATCTTGGCGCAGTCATAGGCGTATTCGAAATAAATGGTCGGCTCGGTATAAGTATAGGAAATGCTCTGGCAATTTTTACGGATGGCCCCCGAGACTACCGCTTCAGGGCCGAGATCGCGGCTGATGTAATCCGGGACTTCCAGGATATTCATCTGGGAAATCTCCCAGTTCTGGCAAAAGCCGCAGCGGAAATTACATCCGGCAGTGGCTATGGAAAAACTGTTTGTCCCGGGCAGAAAATGATAGAGCGGTTTTTTCTCTATCGGATCGACATTAGTAGAAATAGCATTACGGTAAACTAAAGAGAACAGCGTTCCGGCTTCATTCTTGCGCACTCCGCAAAACCCGGCTTTGCCGTCGGCGATCCTACACTGGTGGCCGCAAAGAAAACAATGGACCATTTTATTGTCCAGTTTTTCATAGAGCAGCGCTTCTTTTTTCAAATTCCCTCCTCACTCTCAAGCCCCGCGGCCATCAAATATCCCCGCGCTCTTTCCGCCAGCTTATAGCAGGAAACGATCTTCCAGAAAGCGCTGGAGTGATTCGGTTCGAGTAAATGGGCCATTTCGTGGACGACCACGTAATCCCTGACCCACTCCGGCATCATTCCGACCTTATGCGAAACCCGGATCCGTCCGTCTCTGAAATTGCAGCAGCCATATTTGGAATTCTGGTCGGTAACGTATTCTATGGAATTGATCTTGAGTTTATTTTCGAAATACTTCTCATTCAACTTCCGAGCTATATCGATAAGATTTTGTTTGCGGTCCAGTTCCTGCTTGAGTTTCTTCTTCTCGAATTTGACTTTGAAATCAGCGACGATCTTATCCAACCGCTCCCGGGAAAGCATTAAAGGCGCGCTGACTAAAAGTGTATCTTTAACCAGCCGGGCACTGATAGTGCGTTTTCGTCTTCTGGAGCGAATGATCTTCACTTCCATTATTTATCTACTCCGTTTTGCCTTAAGCAGTCGGAATACACGGCGCGATTGATCTCCATCATGCTGGAAAGTCCGGTTTTGGACTGTTCGCTCACCGCTTTGGCTCTTTGCGAGCACATTTTTCTAACCAGGGCCGGCCTGATCGCCATCCAGTAAAAAACGACGATCAAAAACAATATCCCCACCCACATCGCGATGATCATAAACCACTTTTGAATGTTGGTCATATTATAACTCCTTTTCTAAATTTTGCGTGCCATTCCAGCTTTTAGTTACTTAAGGAGGCCCGTATAACAGACAAAGTGGGATAAAAAGCAAAACGACATAAATCAAAATTAGAAAAATAAAGAATGCGATACACTGGATAATGAAATCCAGAATAACATTTATCTTGATTTTAATTAATTTTCGCAATATTAAAACAACTAAGGCCGGTAACGGGTAAAACAAACAAAAAACATAAACAGCCATCAGAAAATCTCCCAAACTGCCGAAAACCTCAGAATACCCTTTGTTTAAGAATATTAGAGGAAACTTTAAAGTAAGAACAAAGAACACAAGAGTTACTAAGAAAAACTTCATCCAATAGAAATTTTTGGAAAAACTAAGCAGTAGTACTGTTGATATAAAAATAAACTGCACCGCATTTCCCATGTAACCTCCCCCCTGTTAAGCAAACAATTTTTTAGCAAAACAGAGCCAGAAAACCTTCTATAATCTATACTTCTCCGATTCCTCGTCAGGAACCGGGGCGACGTTTAATACGCGCCAATCGCTTTCCGGTAATTTGCGATACGAGATGTCTATTGATAACTTGCCAGCAAGGTCGCAGTAGCGGGCAATGATTCCGGCTGAGAGCTTGAGCTGGTCCTCGCTGAAATTGCCGCGAGCCAGGGCGCTGGGGCCGGCAAGGTCTGGCGGCGGGACGAAAAGAATGTCACCATCTTGCGCTAGTTTTTCGATGTCCGTGTTCTCGGCTTCATCGCGGCCGACGATAAGTTTGGCGTCGTAGGCGAAACGGTAATGGCGGCCGACTTTTAAGAGCGCGACATTTTTCATGTCGTAAACTCCAAACTTCATCAGGTCGCGTAATCTTTTAGAGAAAAGCGGGTCAGTGAGAAGACAGCCGCCGGAGGCATTGGGGTAATCGATGACTCCCAGCATAACCGCCAGTTCCATTTGTGGCCTACGGGTGCGGCCGGAAAAATCGAATAACTTATCGCGGTCAACCCAGCCTTTTTGCTCGGGAATGGTCGGCTCGAGGTGTTTGGCGGATAACGGCCGCAGCAATATTCCTTCAACTTCGGCTTCCTTAGAGATCATGTCCAGGGCCGGATGATGCTGGGACATCGGACGCTGGCCGAGCACTTCACCGCTGATCAAAAATGACGCGCCTAAAGATTCCATCATCTCTCTGGCTTTCCTAAGCATTAATATTTTACAGTCGATACAGGGATTTATGTTTTTGCCGTAGCCGTGTTTGGGGTGCCTGACGATCGCCAAAAATTCATCGTTTAGCTCGACTATTTTAAGCTCGATGCCCGCGTTTTGGGAAAGTTCATTAGCAAGTTCGGTAGAAGTGGTAATGTCTTTTTTCTTGCGCAGGCAAAAGGGGGTCTTGAAATAGACACCGATTACGTCGACGCCCAGATCTTTGATCGCCTTGGCCGCGAGAATGCTGTCTAAGCCGCCCGAAATTAACGCCAGTGCTTTTGTCATAACTTGGCCGGTTGACTTCTTAAAATTTCAAAAACAGTTTGGTTACGGCCATAAAGCCGATACCGCACAGAAATGCTATAAAGGCCAGAGTCGAACGTTTCAAGTCGCTTTCTTTATGTAATTCGGGGATAAGGTCGGATGTGGCGATATAAATAAAACCGCCGGCAGTTAAAGGAAGGATGATGCTGGAGAATCCGCTTGCTGCGCCGGCGATAAAATAACCGACTAACGCCCCCAACATTGCCGCGAGCGCGGAGATAAAATTAAAAAACAAAGCCCTGGACTTGCTGAAACCCCCGTAGATCAGGACCCCGAAATCCCCGAGTTCCTGAGGGATCTCGTGGAATATCACCGCCAGGG
>JAPLLS010000037.1 GCA_026387435.1 Candidatus Omnitrophota bacterium | reverse complement strand
CAGAACGAGGAAAAATTGCATATATTAAAGCGCGTTCCAGTGCAAGGCTTTTCGATCCACAGGTATTTCTATATAGTCAGTAGTTCTTCCGGCTTATCCGCCTGTTCAAAAGTTTTTTATTCCTTTCTTGCCCGCCGCGCCGCCGCAGCTTAAAACTTCTTAAAAATATTTTATAGCCGGAAGTTTATTTATTTAAATTTTTTAATTGACTTATTTAAGATTTTTATTTAAACTCCAATCAAGATATGGTTAAAAAAAGCCTGGTTAAATTAACTGAATTTTCCCCGCACTGCGGCTGCGCGGCAAAAGTAGGCGCGGCCTCGCTGCATGAGGTGATGAAAAAATTTCCGGCCTGCGCTGACCCCCGCCTTTTGGTCGGCACTGAGACCTTTGACGATGCCGCCGTCTATTGGATCGATAAAGACACGGCAATAGTCCAGACCGTGGATTTTTTTCCTCCTATCGTCGACGACCCCTATCTCTACGGCCAGATCGCTGCCTGCAATGCTTTAAGCGATGTCTATGCCATGGGCGGAAAGCCTCTGACTTGCCTGGCTATCGTTTGTTTCCCCGTCAAAAAACTTTCGCTGGAAATCCTCAAGACAATTTTACAGGGCGGCCTGGACAAGGTGCATGAGGCCGGAGCGCTTATCGTCGGAGGCCATACCATCGAAGACGAACAGCCCAAGTACGGGCTGGCTGTCACCGGCATTATCCATCCTGACAGGATCATCACCAATGCCCGCGCCCAAGAAGGTGACTTGCTCGTTTTGACCAAGCCTTTGGGAACCGGGATCATGGTCACTGCCGCCAAAGCAGGACTGGCCCGGGATATCAGCGAAGCCATTGATTCCATGCGCAGCTTAAATAAGGCGGCCGCGGAGGTCATGCAAGAGGTGGGCGTGCACGCTGCCACGGATGTGACCGGTTTTAGCCTGTTGGGCCACTTGCATCAAATGCTTTTGGCCAGCAAAAAAAGCGCGGAATTATGGGTCGGGGATATACCGTTTTTAAGCCGCGCCGAAGAATTCGCGCAGCTGGGCCTGATCCCCGAGGGAGCGCACCGCAACCGGGCCTGGCTTAGGCCGCAATGTGATTTTGCCGAGGATATTCCGATCTATAAACAGGATATCCTTTTTGACCCCCAGACCTCCGGAGGGCTTCTGGCGGCGGTAAGCGAAAAAAAGGCAGAGAACCTGGTGGCGCGGCTTCATGATGCCGGAATAACGCCTGCCTGTGTGATCGGAAAGATCAACAAGGAAAAATTGGGAAGGATAACCATAACAAGAGGTGAAGGATGATCAGGGAGATCGACTGCCGGGGGCTGGCCTGCCCTCTGCCGGTGCTGCGCACCAAAAAGGTATTAGATCAAATAGAAACAGGGACGATCTGCGCTATCGTGGATAATCCTGCGGCAAAAGAAAACGTTATCCGCCTGGCCGCCTTTATGGGCTGCGAAATAAGCCTCAAGGAAAAGGAAAGCAACTGGTATTTAACTATCACCAAAACAAAAGGAGTCCAAGCATGAAAAAGGGGGCGTCGGTTTCCTGGTTTTCTCCTGTTATCATGATCACGGGGCTTGTGGCCGGTGTGTTGGGGGCGTTGTTGGTGAAATGGGGCAATCCGGCAAACATGGGTATCTGTGTCGCCTGTTTTGTCCGTGATATTGCCGGCGGCATAGGGCTGCACAGCGCGGCCGTGGTGCAGTATATCCGGCCGGAGATCATCGGTTTTGTCTTAGGGGCTTTTTTGTCCGCGGGTTTTACCAATGAATTCAAAGCCCAGGGTGGCTCATCGCCTGTGCTGCGTTTTCTTTTAGGCGCTTTGATGATGATCGGCGCGTTGATGTTCTTAGGCTGCCCGCTACGCATGGTCCTGCGCCTGGCCGGAGGAGATTTGAATGCTGTGCTGGGATTAGCGGGGTTTATCGCGGGGATTGCCATTGGCGTTGTTTTTTTAAAATCCGGCTTTGTTTTAAGCCGGGCATATCCCTTGGCGCGGATCAATGGCTGGGTCATGCCGTTGGCCATGGTTGGGCTGTTGGCCTTGGTCATGGTCAAGCCGGGGTTTATATTTTTCAGTAAACAGGGCCCGGGGAGCCAACACGCGGCCTTACTGGTTTCACTTGGTGTTGGGCTGCTTGTGGGGGTATTGGCGCAGCGGTCGCGTTTTTGTTTTGCCGCAGGAGTGCGCGATAAGATCCTTTTAAACAATTCCCATCTCTTAGTGGGTTTTGTTCTTGTGTTTATCGCGGCGTTGCTGGCGAATGTGGCCTTAAAACAATTCCATCTGGGATTTGCTAACCAGCCGGTGGCGCACACCAGCCACGTTTGGAATTTCTTAGGCCTGCTTTTAGTAGGGCTGTCTGCCGTGCTCTTAGGCGGCTGTCCCTTGCGCCAATTGATCCTTACCGGAGAAGGCAATACGGATTCCGGGATAACCTTTCTGGGGATGCTGGCGGGAGCTGGTTTTGCCCATAACTTTTTGTTAGCTTCCAGCCCCAAGGGGCCGACTTTAAACGGACAGATCGCGGTCATTGCAGGAATAATATTTTGCCTGATCATCGGATATGCTAACCGGGAAGAATAAAATAACTTATTTTGATAACGCCGCTTCTTCCTGGCCTAAGCCGGAAGTCGTCTATCAGGCCATGGATGATTTCATGCGTAATATCGGAGGCAATCCCGGCCGTTCCGGCCACCGGGTTTCCATAGCGGCGGCGCGGATCATCTTTGAAGCCCGGGAATCTTTGGCGGGTTTATTCGGCCTGGCAGATTCCAGCCGGATAATTTTTACCGCCAATGCCACTGAGGCTTTAAATCTGGCCATCAAGGGCGCGCTTAAAAAAGGCGGCCAGGTGATTACCAGCGGCTTTGAACATAACTCGGTGATGCGGCCTTTAAGATTTCTCGAGCAAGAATCGAAGGTGCAAATAACTTCGATCGGGCCATCGCAAGACGAAATGGTGGATCTGCGGCTTTTAGAGAAAGCAATTACCGCGCAAACAAAATTGATCGTCAGCGTCCACGGCTCAAATGTTACCGGCGATATTGCGCCAATAGAAAAGATCTCGGCTATAGCTAAAAAACATAAAATACCTTTTCTGGTTGACGCCAGCCAGACCGCCGGCTGTATGCCGATCGATCTTTCCCGGCTGGAAATCGATATGTTGGCTTTTACCGGCCATAAGGCTTTGCTCGGGCCGCAGGGGACCGGGGGGTTGTATATAAAAGAGGGAATAGAGCTTGCCGCTTTAAAGCAGGGAGGAACAGGCAGCAGCTCAGAATCAGAAAGACAGCCTGATTTTCTTCCGGATAAATACGAATCCGGCACCCCGAACACTGTAGGCATTGCCGGCCTGGGAGCAGGGGTAAAATATATTCTTAAAACCGGCATTCAGGAAGTCTGGAAAAAAAAGAAACATCTGCGCGCTTATCTTTTAAAAAGCCTGGGTTCAATTGACCGGATAAAGATCTATGGCAATTTGCAGCCCGAAGGGCTGGCTGTTGTTTCTTTCAATCTGGGCGATCTAAGCCCGTCAGAAATAGCCCGGCAGTTAAGCGAGAAATTCGCGATTATGACCAGGCCCGGGCTGCATTGTTCGCCTCTGGCCCATCGCACGATTAATACTTTTCCTAAAGGCACGCTGCGGGCCAGCCTGAGCAATTTTAATACCAGCCAAGAAATAGATCATTTTATTAAATGTTTAAAAAAAATAGCCCGGAATCCTGCGTAATCACTTTTTCCGCTGTCTACCATGCCTTAAAGGCGGAAAAGCATTTTAAAGGATTGGGTTTTAAGGTGAAACTCATTCCCGTGCCCAGGCAGATAAGCTCAAATTGCGGCATAGCTTTAGAATTTAATTTCCGGGATCGAGAGCGCCTGGCCGCGGTCATCCAAGGCGCGCGCCTGGCCATAGAAAATATCTATCCCCTTTTTAAAATCCTCTAACTGCTTTAAAGACTTAAAGATACTTCAAAATTCTTCTTGACAGAAGGATTGGCTTATGATAAAAGATAAAAGATGGAAAATTACTCAGGGAAACTCGAAAATTTGAAGTCTTTAGAGTATATTTCCCCCGGCCAGGCTGATTTCTTTAAAGCATTGCTCAATATTAAAGAAAAAGCCAAGAAGTCGATCGCCGAGGCTGATTTTCGCCTCAACCTTTCCCGGCAAGATTTAGCCGCAAGGTTGAATAAATCCCTTCCAATTTTAACCTTCCCGGAAATCCCTTTTAAAAATAATTTGCTGGAGGAAATCTTTCAGGATATCTCCGGCCTGATCAAGCAATACAATCTTAATAGCCGGGGTGAGATCGACAGCCTGGCTGGTTATTTTCAAGATCAGAAACTTAACTTAGCGCAATTTATCAAAGACGTTACTCTGGGACAAACGGCCAATTTAGAAGCTATCGAGAAGTTAACGGGGGTAAAAAAGAATACTTTGATCTTCGTGGCTAACCAGTTGGCCAAGCCATTCTTTGAATCCGCCGCGGAAAGCCTGAATTTTAAATTAAAAGATAATCAGTGGCTCAAGGGATATTGTCCGGTCTGCGGCAGCGCTCCTTTAATGGCCAAGTTGAGCCGCGATGACGGCAAACGGATCTTAGAGTGCTGCCTTTGCGGGACAAACTGGCCGTTCTTAAGGGTAAAATGCCCGTTTTGCGGGAATGAAGATAAAGATTACCTGCGTTTTTTCTTTGTCGACGATCAGAGCCAATACCGGGTGGACGTCTGCGATAAATGCAAAAGATATATAAAGACGGTTGATGAAAGAAAGCTACCGAAAGACCAGGAAGTAGTTTTAGCGGTCGATAATATAGCTACTTCTTATTTAGATATATTGGCGGAAAAAGAAAACTACGTCGATTTTTATTCCGAACAGGTGGTTGCCGAGGCTTCGTGATTCTAGAGGGCCATTATTAGGGTCAGTTAAAAAAGGAGGAACTGATGCAGCTTACCAGAAGGGACTTTCTTAAGTTATCCGGTCTTACTTCTTCAGGAATAATATTAAGCAGTTTAGGTTTGCTGGATCTTTTAAAGCCGGCCAAATCTTATGCCCAGTGCTTAAAGATTAAATACGGCAAAGAGACTACGAGTATCTGCGCTTATTGCGCCGGCGGCTGCGGAGTAATTCTTACTTCCGTCGGGACCAAATTGATCAATTCCGAGGGCAACCCTGATCATCCCATTAACCAGGGAGGCCTGTGCAGCAAAGGCAACGCGCTTTATCAGGTCGCCAACAATGAGCGCAGAATGAAAGATTACCTCTATCGGGCTCCGGGCTCGGACAAATGGGAGACCGTTGACGGGGATTGGGCGATATATGAAATCGCCAAGAAAATAAAAGCCCTGCGCGACGATACCTTTATCGAAAAAGACGATAAAGGCAATGTCGTAAACCGCCTGGAATCGCTGGCAGTTATCGGCGGATCGCCTTTGGATAACGAAGAAGCTTATCTGACCTCAAAATTCGCCCGTGCGCTGGGGGTTGTGCATCTGGAAACCCAGGCGCGTATATGACATAGCTCCACGGTCGCCGGTCTGGCGCCCTCCTTCGGTCGCGGTGCAATGACCAATCATTGGATCGATTATCGCAACTCCGATGTTATCCTGATCATTGGTTCGAA
>JAPLLS010000130.1 GCA_026387435.1 Candidatus Omnitrophota bacterium | reverse complement strand
AGGGGCCGGGAAAAAGGCTTTCTGGTATGAATCCGGGAATAAGCACAAGGGAATATTATATGACAGCATCCCGGGCTTGATCGTGCACGGATATGACGAATTGGAAAAAATGACAAATCGACTGCTCAACGATGTTTCTGATTCCCAGTACTGCGAATACACTCAGCGGCATATAAAAAACAGGGTCGAAGGACATTTTGATGGATCGGCTTTGACCCGTTTTAGAAACCTGCTTGCAACAGGGGAATAATCCAATGGATATCGCCAGTAAACAGAAACAGATACGGAATTCCGCGATTTACATCATCGCGGTGGTGGCAAATAACCTTATTTCGCTTATTGCCTTGCCGATCTTTACCAGGATTTTAAGCAAAGAAGATTATGGAATTTTCGCCTTGGCCGAAGTGTACGGGTTGTTCGTTTCCGGGCTGGCCAATTTCGGCATGATTATTTCTTATAATCGTAATTTTTTCAAATATTATAACGATCGAAATGACACAGCCAAGCTGTTGTATTCAACGCTGCTTTTTACGAGCACCATTTTTCTATTGTTGTTTTCCCTGACCTGAGTAATGGGGTTGGTATACGCTAAACTATTTGCCGGTGTATTAATTGTTTTCCTTTTGGGTTACCGCTTCCTGGTGCGGTTGCCCTTTTCGTTCGACGCAAGGATACTTCTTGAATCCGTGAAGATCGCTTATCCGATGACTCCGCGGATTTTTCTGGGTGTGATCGGGACCCGGTTCGACCAATACATGATCGGTCTGCTGGGTTCTCTTGGAGGAGTAGGGATATATAACATCGGGCAGAAAGTGGCTGCCATGGTTTTTGTTTATATCACGTCTTTGGAGAACGTGTTTTCACCGCATGTCTATAAAAGCATGTTTGAACAAAAAGAAAGAGGAGGCAAAATCATAGGCAGCTATCTGACTGCTTTTGCCTATATCTCTATATTCCTTGCTTTAGTCGTCATTGTTTTTTCAAGGGAGATAATTTCGCTTTTGACCCCGCCGGCTTACCATAATGCCGCGGACATAATCGTTATACTATCTCTTTATTACGGTTTTCTTTTTTTTGAAAAGATCACGGGGATGCAGCTCGTATATGCCAAAAAAACGCATATAACTTCGGTTCTCGTCATCGCCACCTATGCTTTGAATATCGCTTTGAATATTCCTTTTATTATCAGATGGGGAGCCTTCGGCGCGGCCTGGGCCACGCTGTTGACCGGTTTGATTTCTGGAACGGTATTTTTCTTCGTAGCCCAGAAATATTACCTGATCGTGTGGGAATATAGAAAGATCGCGGTGATTTTCTTTTTATTCATTTTTTCGGCATTCTCGATACTGACTCTTAACGCATTTTACGTTTGGTATCCTGTTCAATTTGCCGTAAAACTTTTGCTTATAACATCGTATATCCTGCTCGGACTAAAACTGCGCTTGATCACGAAAGATAATTTCCTTCTTGTCAAAAACGCCTTGTTATTCAAAAAATTCGATGCGGTGCCTCCCGCAGATGTGGCGGAGGTAGTCGCTCCTGAGCCGGGGAGTCTCAAGCCATGAACGTTCTTTTCGTCTATCCGAATATTAACGGTTTTCATGAAGATACCTATTCATTCGGGCTGGCTTCGATCGTCAGCATTACCAGAAGCCACGGGCATACGCCTAAAGTGGTGATCCTCAAGACGACAAAAGATTACTCTAATGTTTTTGCACAAATCGAGGATTTTAAACCCCGTATTATCGGCTTTTCGTCTGTTTCTTCGCAATTCGGTTTTATCAAGGATTTGGCGCAGGAGATTAAGGTTAGATTCCCCGGGATCATCACTGTTTGTGGCGGCGTGCATCCAACCATAGATCCGCAGTGTTTGTTGGAGACTGAATTTTTAGATACTATTTTTGTGGGAGAATCCGAGCTTTCTTTTGCTGATTTTTTGAGCAAAGTCGAAAAAAATCTGCCTTATTTTGAAGTAAATAATTTAGGCTACAGGAAAAACGGAAAAATCAAGGTTAATGAACTCAGACCCTTAATTCAGGATTTAGATCCCGTGCCTTATCCGGACAGGGAAATTTATCCTTTTGGCGAGACACTGAAAAATGTCGGATATGCGCCTTTTCTTTTTTCCCGCGGCTGTCCGTATCTTTGTTCTTACTGCAGCAATCATGCCATAGCCAAGGCTTATAGTTTTCCGCGTAATTTTACCCGTTATCGCAGCGTGGGATCGGCTATCGGAGAGATTGAAAGTGTTCTTAACCGTTTTTCAGTGAATAAAATATTGATCGTAGACGATATTTTCGGGCTGGACAAAAAATGGCGGGATGAATTCTGCGTTAATTATAAGAAAATGATCGGGATCGGTTTTCAATGCCTGCTCAGGGCTAACCTTATTGATGAGGATTTTATCCGGCAGCTAAAAATGGCGGGTTGTTTCCGCATATCCATCGGCGTGGAATCCGGTAATGATTATGTCCGCAATAATATCATGAATCGGCATATGTCTAAAGAGCAGATCATCAATGCCTTTGACCTTGCCCGTAAATACGGGATACAGACCAATGCCCTTAATATAATTGGAGTGCCGGGAGAGACAGAGGATATGATCCGGGATACGATACGGTTAAACCGCCGGATCCGGCCGACTTCCAGCGGGATTAATGTTTTTTATCCTTATAAAGGCACTGTCCTGGGTAATCAATGTTTTGAAAAAGGGCTGGTCGATGAAGCCGCCTATGCGAATTTTTCCAGAGAGAGAAGAGAAACTGTGTTGAATTATCCGCTGCCATTTAAACGCAAACTTTCCTATTACCGTGACAACTGGGAAGTGTTTGTTTATCCTTTCAGCTTTAAACGGCGTTTGGCCAGGATGCTGAGAAATACCGCTATCTGGGGTTGGTTGAGTT
Organism: Candidatus Omnitrophota bacterium; assembly: GCA_026387435.1. Taxonomy (GTDB): domain Bacteria; phylum Omnitrophota; class Gorgyraeia; order Gygaellales; family Profunditerraquicolaceae; genus JAPLLS01. The sequence continues at coordinate 1,863 of JAPLLS010000130.1, read as the reverse complement.
TTGTTAAGAGAATGGTTATTAAATTTTCATTCTTAAGGAAGTAAAATGGAAAAAATCGAAGAAATCGCTTTATTCCCTCTTGTCCGGGCGGATAATAAACCCATGATCCGCCTGAACGCGGTACAACGCGAAGGTCTGGATAGGGTCAAGCAAAAGTTAAACCGCGGTTTGTATAAGACAACAGAGAACATCTGCTTATGCGGTAACAGCGATCGCGGCATCATTATCAGTGAAAAAGACCGTTTTGGTTTGTCATTTAAATTTGTTTTATGTAAAACATGTAGTCTGATCAGGACTGACCCTGTTCTTGATCACGATTCCCTGATGGCTTTCTATCAGGATGATTTTAGCCAGATGTACCGGGGGAATATAAAGGCAACCGAAGAGTATTTTAAGATGGCTCTGTCTCAAGGCCAAATGTTCTTGAGATTACTCAGCCGGTTATCAATGATGGACGAGATCCAGAACATATTGGAAATAGGCTGTGCGACCGGAAGTAACTTATATCCTTTTTATCAAATGGGCAAGAAGGTTACGGGCTATGATTATGACGAGCATTATCTTTCTTTTGGGAAAAATTTAGGCATGAATTTGATAAAAGGGGATTATAAAGAGAATGTGCCGGAAAATTCCCAGGATCTGGTTATTCTTTCCCATGTCCTGGAACATTTTAAAGATCCCGTTACAGAAACCGTCAGTATAATCGGGAAAGTTAAAACTAACAAATATCTTCTGGTAGCTGTCCCTGGAATTTTCAACATCGCCAATACCTATTTTTCCCCGGCTTTGTATTTTCAGAACGACCACATTTACCATTTTCATGAAGCTTACTTGAAAGTATTTTTCAGGGGGCTAGGGATGGAAATCATCTATTCGGACGAAAATTGCAGGTTTGTTTTGCGTAAGCCTAAGGCTTGGAATGCTGCTGACGCTCGATTTAAGTATGAAAGAAGCTTAGATGGGAAGTATAAAGAAGTAGCGCTTTATCTAAAAAGAGTTCATCTGTTGAATAAATTTCTTCCCTATTCCAGGATTAAAATATCCGCCAGGAAATGGCTTGTGCTTATCTTTGAAAAGCTGGGATGCCGGGATTATGTAAATAAAATCGCCGAAAAAATCGGTTTGGTAAAGTAGGCACGGGAACACAAAATGACAAAAAAAGCCGTAATACTCAATGACACTTCAAATGCTTTACACCATGGATGTACGACGGTTATGTGCAATATCAAATATTTATTGGAAAAGCGCGGGATCGAGTTGATTGCAGTTCATCCTTCAGGCGTCGATTGGCAGTTGAATAAACGGTTTACCAGCGTTATTCAAAGAAGCAATGTTGTCGTTATTAACGGTGAAGGCACGCTGCATCATAACCAGAAAACCGGATTATACCTGCTTAAAGCGGCCAGGTACTGTAGAAAATGCGACATTCCGGTAGCGTTGATCAATGCCACGTATTACGAAAATAACGAAGAGTTTGAAGGCTTTATGAGGGATTTTGATCTGATTTTCGTCCGGGAAAGCATAACCCAGCAAGAGCTTCAAAAATCCGGGATAAAAAGCGAAGTGGTGCCGGATATGACTTTTTATGATTCCCTTGACCTGCAGCAGAAAATGCCAAATAAACGCGTGGGATTTACCGATAGCGTTTTTATCGAGCTTTCCGAGAAACTGCTGGATTATTCGAGGATGTCGGATGATTTTATTTTTCTGCCTATTTTGACCTCCGTCAGGATCGAAAGTCCGATCGATGCTAGATCGATTTTGCGTAAGCTTAAGTTCGAGTGGCTTAAAGCCGTCAATATCTACGGGAAACCATTGATCAAAAAGAGACCGGGACATATTTATGATAGAATGAAGTATTAC
>JAPLLS010000035.1 GCA_026387435.1 Candidatus Omnitrophota bacterium | reverse complement strand
AATAAGCGATGATCCTGATCAACGCCCCCTCTAGTTCCCGGATGTTGGTTTTAATCAGCTGGGCGATGAAGAAAATCACGTCGTCAGGAATCTGTACCGGCTCGCGTTCGATCTTCTTTTTGAGAATAGCAACCCGGGTTTCCAGGTCCGGCGGCTGGACGTCGGTGGTCAACCCCCAGCTAAACCGCGAAACCATCCGCTCCTGTAAATTCGCGATTTCTTTCGGCGGCCGGTCCGAGGAGATAATGATCTGTTTGTGCGAGTCATAAAGAGCGTTGAAAGTGTGGAAAAACTCTTCCTGGGTCGATTCTTTTCCGGCGATAAAATGGATGTCGTCCAAGACTAGAACGTCGCTGTTGCGGTATTTTTGCCGGAAGGCCGGCGTGGTTTTGTGCTGGATGGCGTCAATGAGTTCGTTGGTAAAGCGCTCCGACGGCAAATAGCAGATCTTCAGGCCGGGAAAAGTGTTTTTGATGTGATGGCAGATGGCCTGCATAAGATGTGTCTTGCCCAGCCCCACCCCGCCGTAAATAAACAAAGGATTGTAATTTTTTCCCGGCGCGTCGGCGACCGCCAAGGAATAGGCGTGGGCATGGCGATTAGCCGGCCCGAGGACGAAATTTTCGAAAGTGTAGCGGGGATTTAAAATCAACGGCTCAAGCCGGTTTTCGCGGGGCTTTATTCTCGTCGGGTCCGGGGTTTCGCGCACTGCGGTTGTGTTGCTGCCGGAGGTAATTTCCAGGATCACGCTGATCGGTTCCTGCAAGATCCGGGTGAAAGCTTCCTCGAGAGCAGCTTTATAGTGCTTGATTACCCAGTCTCCGAAAAAGTTATCCGGAGCCTCAAGGGTAATGCTGCCCAGCCCCTGCAGTTTGGCCCTTAATGGGTAAATCCAGGTCTGGAACACGGTATCCCCAAGCTTGCTTTTAAGCTCAGTTTTGGCTTGTTCCCAAATTGTTTGGAGGTCGGACATCGCAGTAATTCAAGATATCCACAGTTTATTCACAGATTGGATAACTTTGTGGATATCTTTTTTGATTAGGTTAACTGATGAAAGCATTGAAAGCAAAATTCATTATACCCCAAAAAAATATCCAGTCAACTAAAATCAAGAACACGGCCATTAACTATCTTGACAGAAGAAAAAGCTATGTTAATATTATTTCTCTTAAACACCCAGCACTAAGTGTTGACTTGGGTTTTATTTGTGCTATAATTTAACAAATCTAAAAAAGGAAAACCAAAAATGAAAAAAAATATTAAGACCAGGTCTAACATCGTGCAAAAAAGAGCTCAAGGTTTTCTGGTCAAAATGGCTACTAAAGACGGGAGAAAAACCATCAATCGCCGTCGACAAAAAGGAAGAAAGAGACTTTGTCTTTAAAGCCTAGAGCCCTGTTTATCGCCCTTCTGGAGTTTTATCAAAAACAGATAAGCTTTCTGCTGCCTTGTTCGTGCCGGTTTTGGCCGAGCTGTTCGGAATACGCAAAACAGGCGGTCAGCAAGTACGGGATCCTAAAAGGCGGAACTAAAGCAACAGGAAGATTATTGCGTTGCCACCCCCTGTCCGGAAAATCCGGCTACGACCCACTGGCATAAACTATGAATATGGAAAAAAGATTACTGTTGGCACTGGCATTTTCATTTATCGTTTTGGCGGTTTGGTCTAATTTCACGGTTAAGCCGAAAACCGCAGTTAATCCACAGGATTTTCCACAGAAAGCACTAAGTGTTGAGAAAACCAGCCCAGGGACTCTAGTGCCGATTGTAAGCTCAACCCCAGCCCCGGCCCTAACCTCAGCCGCTTTATTTGAATCTCAACAGGGAAAAAGAAAGTTTGTTTTTGTTGAGCCGCAAGGGGCGATAAAAGAAGTCGTTTTTTTAGGGTATCAATCCTATGCCTTTCCCTTAAAAAACAGCTTGTTCTCGGGCGATGGTAATCTGGCTTTTACGCGACAACCACATGGAAACAATGGATTTACATACTCGTATGAAGATGGCGAGAAGAGAATTTCCAAGCAGTTTGATTTTTCCGGTTCCGGCTATGAGTTTGAGGTTTTACTTAAAGTCGAAAATCTTTCCGGCTCTCCCCTGGCCTTAAAGCTTCCCGTGCTTCTGGGCACCTTAGATCCAGCCACTGCTAAAGACAGAATGTCGTTTCACGACGTGACAATCGTTGATTCTGAGAAAATACTACATCCTAATTTTCAAAAGGAAGCATCATTTAACCACTTGAGATTTATAGCGTTACGTGATAGATATTTCTGCGCCATCATTGAGCCCAGTCAATCAGACAGCATCGGTTTTATTGCTAAAACTCCTTCTAAAGGGTCGGAAGTGGGAATTCTCTTCCCTGACTTGAAAATTGTTCCCCGTGGAACATGGGAACAAAAATTTAAGGTGTATATTGGGCCTCAGGATGCGAAAACTTTAAAAGCGATCAATCCGGATTGGCAATCCGTAATCTATTTTGGCAAATTTGATTTGATCGCCCAAGGGCTTTTAATGATGCTAGAGGTCTTTTATAATATTTTTCATAGTTGGGGCTGGGTAATTATCTGCCTAAGTTTAGTGATTTATCTTGTGCTTTATCCTCTGACCATGAAGCAAATGCGCTCAATGAAGGAAATGCAGCTTCTGCAACCCAAAATCGAAGAACTTCGGCTGCAATTTAAGGACAATGCTCAGCGGCTTAACAAAGAGATCATGGAATTATACCGCACTCATAAGGTCAATCCTTTTAGCGGATGTTTACCCATGATTTTACAGATTCCCATATTTTTTGCCCTATACCAGGTTTTAACGCGATCAATTGCTTTAAAGGGCGCGAGTTTTTTCTGGATCAAAGATTTATCCGAACCGGATAGATTGTTCTTATTTCCCCAGAGTTTACCCTTAATCGGCAACGAGTTTAATATTTTGCCGATTTTAATGGCCATAGAGATGTTTATTCAGCAAAAATTTTCCATGACTAATGTTAGTCCAGCTCAGGCCGAGCAACAGAAGATTATGTTGGTGATTATGCCTGTAATGTTCGGATTCCTTTTTTATCGCATGCCTTCGGGCTTAGTTCTTTATTGGTTTATTAATAGCTCTTTAACTATGGCTTATCAATTACGCGTGGCTAAAGCAAAATGAAAGACCAAGACTGGGTAGAAGCAAAAGGCAAGACAGTTCAGGAGGCCGTAGCTAAGGCCCTGGAAGAATTAAAAGCCAAGCGTAATGAAGTTAAAATTGAAATTCTTTGCGACGAAGAAAAGGGTTTGTTTGGAATGCCGGGTGCTAAATTGGCCAAGGTGCGGGTTACGTTGCTTAAGGCTAAAAAAACTTCTTGACAAAAAACAGCTTAATCAGATAATAAATCTAAGCAAAATTGAGAGGTTCCGCGTGGAACATTTCATAACCCTTTAATTTGCAATGGGAAAAGTAATAGCAGTTTGCAACCAAAAAGGCGGTACCGGTAAAACCACATCCGCAATTAATATTTCTTCCTATTTGGCCATATTCGGCAAGAAGGTTTTGCTTATTGATTTAGACCCCCAGGCTAACGCTACCAGTGGCGTAGGGATTGATCGGCACGGAGTTAAAAAAAGCACTTATCATATCTTGTTGGAAGAAGCCGAAATTAAGGATATACTTTTAGCGACCACTATCGAAAATTTATTCCTCTGCCCGTCCAACCTGGATTTGACTGGAGCAGAAGTTGAGTTGGTCGGAGCAATGGGCCGGGAATACCGCTTAAAAAAAGCCCTGGTTGCGGCCAGAGAAAATTTTGATTTTGTTATTATTGATTCTCCGCCTTCTTTAGGGCTATTGACCATAAATGCCTTGTGTTCTGCAGATTCGGTTTTGATCCCTGTCCAGTGCGAATATTATGCTCTGGAGGGCCTTTCTCAATTAATGAATACCATTACTTTGGTCAAGAACAATATTAACCCCAGGCTGGCAGTAGAAGGGGTAGTTTTGACCATGGCTGATTTCCGGACTAATTTGAGCCGGGAAGTGATCCGGGAAGTGAAAAATAATTTTAAAGAAAAGGTCTACGATACCGTAATTCCTCGTAGCATAAGATTAAGCGAGGCACCGAGTTACGGCAAGCCGATCGCCCTCTATGACCGCAACAATCTTGGGGCAACCAAGTACGAGGAATTGACTAAAGAGATTTTAGGCCAGACGCTTGAAGGAAATGTCCAAATTGAAAACACCAAGAATCCGACAGTTTTGAATAATGTCCAAAATGTGCAAAGTGAAAAGTTATAAATTTAGCAAATGTCCAATTTAGCAAATGTCCAAAAGTTGGCCAGAATAACTGGTAGATTATAGTTAATCAGTAAGGAGTGGCGAATGGAAAGAAAAGCACTGGGAAAAGGGATAAGCGCATTAATTCCAACTCGGGTTGAAGACAGCGGGAAAAGAATTGCCAATTTGTCTTTATCTCTAATCCGGCCTAATCCTTTTCAGCCGCGCGAGGATTTTAATCTGGAAAGTATGGAAGAACTGGTCCAGTCTATCCGCGAAAAAGGGATCATTCAGCCGATCCTGGTCCGGCCCAAGGGCGAATTTTTTGAATTGATCGCCGGCGAAAGAAGGCTGCGGGCAGCCAATATTTTGCAATTAAAGGAGGTCCCGGCCATAGTTAAAGAAGTTAATGACCAGGATTCTTTAGAAATCGCCTTGATCGAGAATATTCAGAGAAAAGAGCTCAACCCTATTGAAGAGGCCAGGGCTTACCAATATTTGATCGAAAAATTCGGACTGACCCAGGACGAGGTCAGCGAGGTTTTAGGGATTTCCCGGGTTTCGGTTACCAATACTTTACGGCTTTTAAAATTGCCGGCGGAAATCCAGGAAGAAATCAAAAACGGCCGGATTTCTTTTGCTCATGGCCGCGCGCTTTTAGAGCTCAGCGACACTAATCTGCAGCGCAGGCTGGTCCAGGATATTATAGCTAAGTCTTGGTCTGTTAGAGAGTTAGAATCTATGATCAAGACCAGCCGGCCCCGCCTGACCACTTCCCGGATGCGGATAAGGATTTCTACCAGCGATCCTTTGACCAAAATCATGGAAGAGCAGCTGCAGCAGACTTTGGCCACTAAGGTGCGGATCACTAAAAAGAAAAAACGCGGAAGCATTGTCGTGGATTTTTATTCTCAAGAAGATCTGGAAAGGCTCGTGCAAAAAATGAGAGGGGAAATAAAGATATGAGTTCGACTCAGAATTCCAACCAAGCCGTCCTGATCCTGATCAAGCCCGATGGCCTGAAAAAATCTTTGACCGGCAATATCTTAACCCGGCTTTCCGAAACCAAACTGGAGATCGTGGCCGCTAAAATGGTCCGGGTTTCCAAAAAGCTGGCCGAGGAGCATTATCAACATTTGAAAGATAAGCCTTTTTTCCAGGAGCTGATCAAATATCTGCAGGGAGAGCTTCATGACCGCAAGAAAGTCATGGCTTTGATATATTGGGGGGATGACGCCATCGAGAAGTGCCGGGGTTTGGCCGGAGCGACGAATCCGGAACAGGCTGACCCGACTTCCATCCGCGGCTCCTACGGAAGGATCCTTACTTCCGGCCTTTTTGAGAACGTGATCCATGTTTCTTCGAATGTTTCCGAGGCCGAGAGGGAGATCAAGCTTTGGTTTTCGCCCGCCGAGATAATCGTGGATTTATATCCCAAGAAAGAAACTGTTTTCAAGGAATGCAAAAAACAAGAATGGGCTTAAAGAGAAAGGAATGCGCGCAATGATCCAGGGAATGACCGGCTTCGGCAGCAAAGAAAAAAATATCCCGGGCGTAGGGGCGGTTTCCGTCGAGATTAGATCCACCAACCATAAATTTTTAGAAGCGGTCCTTCACCTTCCGGAAGGGCTGATCGCTCTCGAGGATAGAATTAAAAAAGATATCGAATCCAAGATCAGGCGCGGCCGCTTGACCTGTGTCGTTAACCTGGGCAGGAAATCGAATCCGCAGATAGCGGTTAACCGGCAATTGCTCGACGAATATGTCCGCGTGGTCGGCCAGATCACCAAAGCCTACTCTTTGAAGGATAAAGTTAAAGTGGACACGCTTATCAACCTGCCCGGGGTTTTGTCGGTCTCCGAAAAAAATATCTCGCCGGATCTGCTTTGGCCGGGGCTCAAAATTGTTTTAAGCGGCTCGCTGAATGATCTGGTCGCGATGCGTTCCAAAGAAGGCCGGGCTTTATTCGTCCATTTGAAAGCCCAGGTAGAGAGTTTAAGCAAGAGTATAGATTTTGTCAAAGGGCGTTTTAAGAAAACGATCAAGGAAAAGGCCGCGGCAATTTCTACCGATGCCGAGAGGACAGCGTTTTTGAAAGAGTCGGATATTACCGAGGAGCTGCAGAGGATCGCTTTTCACGCTAAAAGTTTCCGGCAAAAACTTGCGATTTCCGGGCCGATCGGCAAAGAGCTGGATTTTATCTGTCAGGAAATGCAGCGCGAAGCCAATACTACCGGGGCTAAATCCTGCGACGTGCAGATTTCCTCCCGGGTGGTGCAGATAAAAAGCGAGATTGAAAAACTGCGCGAACAAGTGCAGAATGTGGAGTAGATCCGTGCGCCAAAAGAAAGGGATAGTTTTTGTTTTGTCCGGGCCGTCGGGTTCGGGCAAAACTACACTTGCCCAGGCTCTGCTGCAAGACAAAAAATTTTCCGGGAAGCTGGAAAAATCCGTTTCTTTTACCACCCGGCCCAGAAGGCGGGGGGAAAAAGACCGGAGGGATTACATATTCATAACTGAGCAGGAATTTCGCCGGGGGCTAGAGGCTCAAAAAATCCTTGAATGGACCCGGTATTTAGGGTATTATTACGGGACAGCCCGGGATTTCGTCGACAGCCGGCTGGAAAATCTTCGCAGCCTCGTTCTTTGCCTGGATTTGAAAGGCGCGGCCAGGATTAAAGAGCTTTATCCGAAAAATTCAACCACGATTTTTATTATGCCGCCGTCTCTGGAAGAATTAGCCCGGAGGATCGAAAATCGCCACAGGGAGACCAGCAGGGAAGAGATAGGCAAACGCCTGCGGCTGGCCAAGCAAGAGATGGCCAGGGCCAAGGATTTTGACTTCTGCGTAGTTAACGGCGATCTTACCCGGGCCGTTAAGGAGCTGAAGAGGATAATCGTTAAGAAAATAACGTAGTTTGCCGGGAGAGGGGAAAGCATGTATTATGCGGCTTTGGAAAAAATGCTGGACAAGACCGACGGGTCGATTTACAAGCTGGTGGTTGTGGCCTCCAAAAGGGCTTTGGAGCTGGCGGAAGGCAATCCTAAGCTGGTTAGCGAGATCAACGCCGCCGCCAAACCGTCCACCGTCGCCTTGCGGGAAATTTCCGAAGGAAAAGTTAAGGCAAAAGATTAATTTTTAAAATGGCCAAGAATAAAGAAATTATTTTAGGCGTTTGCGCGAGCATCGCTATTTATAAAGCCTGCGAGATCGTCCGCCGGCTGCGGGATAAAAACTGCTCGGTCACCGTGGTCATGACCAGGGAGGCGGAAGAGCTTATAAAGTCCTCCATGTTCTCGCATCTTAGCGGCAACAAGGTTTATACCAACATGTTCGAGGAGGCTTTGCCGTGGGATATCGAGCACGTGTCTTTAGCCGAGAAGGCGGATATGGTCCTGGTTGCTCCGGCGACCGCGAATATTATCGGCAAGATTGCTTCGGGCATAAGCGACGATCTTTTGACTTGTCTTATTTGCGCGACCAGCGCTCCGGTACTTCTCGCTCCGGCGATGAATGAAAAGATGTACCTGAATAAAATAACTCAAGGAAACATTTTGAAATTGAGATCGCTGGGGTATAAATTTATCGAGCCGACAAAAGGAAAACTGGCTTGCGGCAAAGTTGGCGTAGGGTGCTTGGCCGACGTTGATAGAATAGTCGCAGAGGCGATAGCCCTGAGAAAATAGATTTTGGCGACGTAGCCAAGTGGCAAGGCAGTTGTCTGCAAAACAACTATTCAGCGGTTCGAGTCCGCTCGTCGCCTCCACTTACAAGTTGTGCGGGCAAGTGGTGGAATTGGCATACACGAGAGACTTAAAATCTCTTGGCCGTAAGGCTGTGAGGGTTCAACTCCCTCCTTGCCCATAAATTGATTAAAAAATTCGGGCTCATAGCTCAGTTGGTTAGAGCGTTGCGTTGACATCGCAAAGGTCTGAGGTTCAAGTCCTCATGGGCCCACCATTTTAAGGTAAATATGGATTTAGACATTCTAAGACATTCTTGTTCGCACGTAATGGCTCAAGCGGTCAAAGAGCTCTGGCCGGAAACGAAGCTGACCATCGGGCCTTCGATCGAAGACGGGTTTTATTACGACTTTGATAAAAAAGAGCCTTTTACCGACGAGGATCTAGCCAATATAGAGAAGAAAATGGCTGAGATCGTCGGCAAGAACGAAAAATTCACCCGTCAGGAACTGACCAAGCCACAAGCGCAAGCACTTTTTAAAAAGCTCAATGAAAGCTATAAGCTGGAATTGATCGACGCGATCCCTGACGAAAAAGTCTCGATTTATAAGACCGGGGAGAATTTCGTAGATCTCTGCCGCGGCCCGCATATCGGGTCTACCGGCGAGGTCAAGGCTTTTAAATTATTGTCGGTGGCCGGATCTTACTGGCACGGGATCGAAACCAACCCCATACTCCAGCGTATCTACGGGACCTGTTTCGAGTCTCAAAAAGAGTTAGACGAATATTTAAAAGATTTAGAAGAGAGAAAATTGCGTGATCATCGCAAGCTCGGTCCGCAGTTAGAGCTCTTTGATATCTATCAGGAAGAAGCCGGTCCCGGGCTGGTTTTTTATCTGCCCAAAGGAGCGCTTGTCCGTAAAATAATCGAAGATTACGAAAAAGAAGAACATTTAAAGCGCGGATACCAATTGGTGGTCACCCCGCATATAATGCAGGCCGAGCTCTGGAAAACTTCCGGCCACTGGGATTATTACCGGGAGAATATGTATACCTTCAAGATAGACGAGAAAGAGTTTGTCTTGAAGCCGATGAACTGCCCCGGGCATATGCTTATCTATAAATCCAAAGTGCGCAGTTACCGCGATCTGCCGCTGCGTTTTTTTGAGCTGGGCACAGTTTACCGCCATGAGAAAGCCGGGGTCATGCACGGGCTGCTGCGGGTGCGCGGTTTTACCCAGGACGACGCGCATATCTTCTGCCTGCCTTCGCAAGTCGAAACGGAGATCAAATCCGTGGTGGAATTTGTATTTACTACCATGAAAGTTTTTGGTTTTGACAAGATGAGCATTGAGCTAAGCACCCGGCCTGCGAAATCTATCGGCTCGGACGAAGACTGGAAACTGGCAACCGATGCGCTGGAGAATTCCTTGAAAGCGCTGGGGCTGGCCTATGAGATCAATGAAGGCGACGGCGCTTTTTACGGCCCGAAAATAGATATCAAATTAAAAGACGCTTTAAAACGTTCCTGGCAATGCGCGACCGTGCAGTGCGACTTCAGCCTGCCTAAAAGATTTAAGCTGACTTACGTTGACGTGGACGGATCCGAGAAGCAGCCGATCATGCTGCACCGGGTATTACTGGGGAGCGTGGAGAGATTTACCGCTTGTTTGACCGAACACTATATGGGAGATTTTCCCTTGTGGCTGGCGCCGGAACAGGTCAGGGTTATTCCCATTAAGGAAGATGTTGCTCCCTATGGCCGGGAAATAAAGAATTTTCTCCTGGCCGCAGGCATCCGGGCCGAGATCGACAGCCGCAACGAAACTTTGAATAAAAGGATCCGCCAGGCGGAATTGGAAAAAGTCCCTTATGTGCTGGTTGTAGGCCTCCGCGAGGCGGAAGCTAAAACCGTTACCGTGCGCAAGCGGCACGTCAAAGAGCAGATTAACTTGAGCGCGAGCGATTTTATTGAAAAGCTCAAAGAGGAAATAACCAAAAAGGCTGCGTAGCATTACGCAGCCTCCAAACGAGGAGGTGGTCGCTATAAAAAAATTTATCCGCATAAACGAAAGAATCCGTGTTCCTGAAGTGAGGCTTATTGGCGCCGAAGGCAATCAATTAGGAATAGTCTCGATTGATAAGGCTAGGCAGATCGCCGAAGAAAGCGCCCTCGACTTGGTAGAGGTCGCGCCCCAGGCCAACCCTCCGGTTTGCCGGGTCCTGGACTACAACAAATTCAGGTATGACCAGGAGAAAAAAGAGCGCGAAGCCAAAAAGCATCAGCGTCAGAGCAGGATAAAAGAAATCCGTCTTCACCCCAATATCGACGAGCATGATCTCCAGGTAAAATTAAAGCAGGCTATGAGTTTCTTGAAGAAGAAAGACAGGGTAAAGGTGGACCTTTTCTTTAAGGGCCGGCAGATCGAGCACCTGGATTTGGGCAGGAAGATTTTAGATAAATTCATTATCGACACGCAGAGCGAGGGCCAGATAGAAAAGGAGCCGTCTTTGGAAGGCAAGATCATGTCTTTTGTCCTGGCTCCTAAAAAAGTATAGCTGTTTTTAAAAAACAACTTGGAGAAAATATATGTTAAAGACCAAAAAAGGCGTTGCCAAAAGGTTTAAGTTAACCAAAAAAGGCAAGATCAAATATTATCCCGGCGGGAAAAGCCATTTGCAAACCAACAAGGATACTAAAAAAGTCCGGAATTTAAGGAAGGGCAGGACCGTAGCCAACAAGAAAAGCTTGAAATATCTTAAACGAATGATGCCCTACGGGTCAACCCGTTAAGGCTGGAATTCATCAATGAATGTTAGGAAGGAGTAATTGATGGCAAAGATTAAACATAGCGCGGCAACCAAGAGAAGAAAGAAGAGAGTATTAAAACAGGCCAAGGGTTTCTGGCTGGACCGCTCCAAGCAGTTCCAGCAGGCCCGCCGCGCGCTTTTGCACGCGCTGACCTATGCCTACCGGGACCGCAAGGCCCGCAAGCGCGATTTCCGGGGGTTGTGGATCGCCCGGATCAATGCCGCCTGCCGCGCCGAAGGCCTTACTTACAGCAAGTTCATGGCTGGCCTGAAAAAAGCCCAGGTTCTCCTGGACCGCAAGATGATCGCCGAGATCGCGGTAAAAGACGAGAAGGTCTTTAAGAAGCTTTTGGAAATAGCCAAAGGTTAAGAGGTAACGACCAGACAGGTGCGGACATGTATGTAATCATAGTTGGTTGCAGCAGGGTGGGCTCGGAACTGGCCAAGCTTTTATCCCACGAAGGCCACGATGTGGTGGTTATCGATAGAAGCCAGTCATCGCTGGACCGGCTGGGCAACAGCTTTAACGGCGTATCCCTGGTCGGCAACGGTTTTGATATCAACTTGTTGAAACAGGCGGGTATTGAAAAAGCCGACGCCTTTTGCGTGGTCACCAACGGCGATAACACCAATTTGATCGCCGCCCAGGTCGCTAAAAAGATATTCAAAGTCCCCAAGGTCATCGCCCGGGTCTACGACCCGCAGCGGGCGCATATCTACAAAGCTTTAGGCCTGGATATTTTAAGCGGGACCGTCCTTTTCGCCTCGATGATCAGAGACAAGATCGTGGAATCCCGGTTTACCAGCTACCTTATCGAGACCAAGGATCTGGGGGTTATCGAGATCGAGGCCCAGAAAGACCTGGCCGGCAAGACCGTCGAGGCTGTCAACGTTCCCGGGGAATTTATCGTCGTGGCTATAAGAAACCTGGACGGGGTTTTGATCCCCGAACCGGAGACGCTGGTCAAAGAAAAAGATATTTTGATGGGCGTGGTCAAGGTGTCCAGCCTGGATAAAATAAAAGAAAAGTTCGGCATCGCGGAGGCGGGGTAAGGGATGAAGATCGTTATCGTCGGCGCGGGGAAAATCGGTTATTACCTGGCCAAGAGGCTCTATCGCGGCAAGCATATTGTCAGCATAGTCGAGAAGGACAAGTCGACCTGCGAAGAGATTGCCAAGGAGCTGGAGGTGCTGGTCATTAACGGCGACGGCTGCGATCCGGCGATCCTGGAAGAAGCCGGGGTCAAACACGCGGATGTGGTGGCCGCGGTTACCGGAGAGGATGAGGACAATATAATTATCTGCCAGCTGGCCAAGGAACTTTTTCATACTCGTAGAACTGTAGGCCGGGTGAACAATCCCGATGACGAGCGGGTGTTTGCCGAGCTGGGCATCGACGTTCCGGTGGACGCGACCATGATCATCGGCAAGATCATTGAAGAAGAAGTTTCTTTTTCGGATTTTGTGAATCTGATGAGCTTTAAGCGGGGAAAGCTGGCCATTGTCCGGGTGGATCTGCCCGCAGAATCACCGGTGGTCCACAAAAAGATCAAAGATATCGAACTGCCCAAAGACGCGGTTCTGGTTTCCATCGTCAGAGGAGAAGAAGTGATCCTTCCTAAGGGAAACACTGTTCTAGAGGCGGGGGACGATATCATCGCCATGGCCATGGTCGGCAACGAAGCTCAGCTTATCAACATGTTAGTGGGGAAAATGTAAGATGAGAACCAGGCAAATTTTGAATATAACCTTGGGTATCACCACCGAAGTTTTCTACGCGCTTTTGATTATCCTGGCTGCCTTTATTGCCTGTTTGGTATTTTACCTGAAGGCATAATATACCCGTATGATCCTAAAACCCCGCAAAGACGACATCCAGATCATCGCCTATTACCTGGGCAAAGTAATTTTGGGTCTGGGGTTTACCATGTTTTTACCCCTGGTCCTGGCTCTGGCTTTAAAAGAACGAGCGCCTGCCCTGGATTTTCTGCTCAGCCTGGAAATAACCCTGATCCTGGGATTGTTACTGGAAAGATTTTTCAAGACCGACAAAAGCCTGAACTGGATGCAGGGGATGATCGTAGTTTCCCTGTCCTGGCTGATGGCAATGTTTTTGGGGGCGATTCCTTTGTTTCTCAGCGGCCACTGGGTATCTTATCTGGACGCCTGTTTTGATTCCATGTCCGGCTTTGCCACCACCGGCCTGGCCCTGGTCCAGAATCTCGACCACCTGTCTTACTCCCATAATCTTTGGCGCCATTTGATCATGTTTATCGGAGGCCAGGGTATCGTTATCGTCGCTTTGTCCTTGTTCGTCAAAGGTTTTACCGGCGGATTTACCATGTATGTCGGCGAGGCCCGCGACGAAAGGATCATGCCCAACATCGCCCATACCAGCCAATTCATCTGGCTGGTCAGCATCGTTTATCTTATCCTGGGCACGCTGGCTTTGGGCCTAACCGGGCTTTTGAACGGAATGTCCGCCTTTAATTCTTTTTTTCACGGGGCCTGCATATTTATGGCCGCTTTTGATACCGGCGGGTTCGCTCCCCAGTCCCAGAGTATTCTTTATTACCACAGCTTGCCTTATGAGATCATCACCGTAGTGATCATGATCCTGGGGGCGATAAACTTCAAATTGCATTATCATCTCTGGATGGGCAACCCCAAAGAGATCTTCAAGAATATCGAGACCCGGACATTTTTCGCGACCATACTGCTGACTTTTTTGATCACTGCGTTCGGGCTTTATGAGGCCGGAGCCTACCCCAAGGCTATGGTCTTGTTCCGCAAAGGTTTTTATCAGCTGATCTCCGGCCACACTGGTACCGGTTTTCAAACTATTTATGCCCGCCAGTTTCTTACCGATTGGAACGATCTCGCCCTGGTAGGAGTGATTTGCGCCATGGCTTTAGGAGGGGCTGTTTGTTCTACGACCGGAGCCATAAAAATGATCCGTATCGGGATAATTTTTAAAGCCTTGGCCCAGGATATTAAAAAGATAATCTTGCCGGAACGGGCGATCGTGGTCCAGAAATTCCACCATATTAAAGAAGTTTTCCTGGAAGATAAGCAGGTCAGGCCGGCGCTGATCATAACTCTGGGCTACCTTCTTCTTTACGGCCTGGGCGCGATCGTGGGAATGTTTTACGGGTATCCATTTCTTAATTCTCTTTTTGAATCGACTTCCGCCGCGGCCAATGTGGGCTTGTCCTGCGGGATCACCGATGTGGGAATGCCCTCAGCCATAAAAGTTACCTATATAATTCAAATGTGGGCGGGTAGGCTGGAGTTTATGTCAGTGCTAACCTTGTTAGGTTTTATTTACGCTGCTTTTAAGGGGAAATAAAGCATGTCACACGTCACATGTCACACGTCACACGTGATTCTTCGAAACGCAATACGCTCGATTCAGGGCGCAATACTTTTGGGTGTTGTTTTTCTGGCCCTGGGGAAAAGTTTTGCCCAGACAATTTCCAGCACGGAATTGATCAACAAAGCCAAGGATTACGACGGCCAAACCGTGGTCTTTCAGGGCGAGGTTATCGGGGAGGTCATGGCCAGGGGGGAATACGCCTGGGTCAATCTTAACGACGGAAAAAACGCGCTGGGGATCTGGATCAAGAAAGATCTGGTTGGCAAGATCGCCAATACCGGATCATACAAGGTTATCGGAGATTTAGTTGAGGTTAGCGGCGCATTCCACCGCTCCTGCTTAGTCCACGGCGGCGATCTGGATATCCACGCGGAAAGCCTGCAGGTACTAAAAAGCGGGAACAGGGTTAAACAACATTTAAGCAGCCATAGGCAGAAGCTCGCTTTTGGCCTGGGGACAATATTAATAATCTTATGGATATCAACAGTATTAATCAAGCCGCGGAAGCGGAAATAAAAGACTGCGAATCTGCCTTGGCATTAGAGGAACTAAAGGTAAAATACCTGGGAAGAAAAGGTATTCTGGCCGGGCTTACCGGTTCGATCCCTACACTTCCGGTTGTTGAGCGGGGGGCTTTCGGCAAGCAGGTCAATGAACTTAAGAACCGGCTGACCGGGCTTTTTAACGATAAAGAATCACAGCTTAAGACCGCCGGTCCGCAAGAAAAAACTCCGCGCATAGATATAAGTTTGCCGGGGGTTTGCCAGGAGCTCGGCCGCAACAGGTAATCGATGAGATCTGTGTCATATTCACCCAAATGGGTTTTTCTATCGTTGAGGGCCCGGAGATTGAGACAGAGTTTAATAATTTCACCGGGTTAAATATCCCCTTAGATCATCCTTCCCGCGATGCCTTTGACACCTTCTATTTAAAGGATTACTCCAAGCTGCTTTTGCGCAGCCACACTTCGCCGGTGCAGATACGGGCGATGAAATCGCGCAAGCCTCCGCTTGCGATTGTGGTTCCCGGTAGAGTGTACCGGCCGGATGCGGTGGACGCATCGCATTCTTTCATGTTTCACCAGATCGAAGGGTTCATGGTCGGCGAGAACATTACCCTGGGGGATCTTAAGGGAGTTCTGGAGTTTTTCGCCAAAGGGATTTTCGGCCAGGATATCAAGATGCGTTTCCGGCCGCATTTTTTCCCTTTTACCGAACCTTCCGCGGAAGTGGATATTTCCTGCATCATTTGCAAGGGCAAAGGCTGTTCGGTCTGCGGCCGAAAGGGCTGGCTGGAGGTCCTCGGCTCGGGGATGATCCATCCCAATGTTTTTAAAAATGTGGGGTATGACCCCAAGAAATACACCGGCTTCGCTTTCGGCATGGGGGTGGAGCGGATCGCCATGCTTAAATACGGGATAAATGACATCCGGCTGTTTTTTGAGAACGATCTGCGTTTCCTAAATCAATTCTAAAAAATGAAAGTTACCTATAACTGGTTAAAAGACTTCGCGGATATAAAAATTCCAGCTGCAGCGCTGGCTGAGAAATTGACCATGGCTGGGCTGGAAGTCAAGTCCATTGAGGAAAAAGCCGGTGATTTCGTCTTGGAGATCGAGATCACTTCCAACCGGCCGGACTGGTTAAGCGTTGTCGGAGTGGCCAGAGAAGCCGCGGCGCTTACGGGCAGGGAGCTTAAAAGGTCACAAAGTCACAAGGTCACAAAGTCACAGGGAAAAGATAAATTTGGTATTCAGATAGAGGACAAGAAAGACTGCTCGGTTTATACTGCCAGGGTAATTCGTAACGTAAAAGTCGGTTCTTCTCCGAAATGGCTCAAGGAGCGGCTGGAGCTGATCGGACTACGCAGCGTAAACAACGTGGTGGATATCACCAATTATGTTTTATTCGAGGTGGGCGAGCCGCTGCACGCTTTTGATCTGGATAAATTAAACGGCGGAAAAATCATTGTCCGCCGGGCGAAGGATAACGAAAGCCTGGTTAGCATAGACGCGCAAGTTCGCAAACTCAGCCCGGATATACTGGTGATCGCCGATAAAGATAAGCCCGTGGCCATTGCCGGAGTAATGGGCGGAAAAGATACGGAAGTAACGGAAGCTACCAAGAGCGTCCTTTTAGAGGCCGCGATATTCAATCCGGTAATAGTCCGCAGAGGCCGGCAGAAATTAGGGATGAACAGCGACGCTTCCTATAGATTTGAGCGGGGGATCGACCCGCAAGCCGTGGAAGCGGCGTCTTTAAGGGCCAGCCAATTGATCGCCGAGTGTTGCGGCGGACAAGAGGTTTGCGCGGAAATTTCCGGAAGCTTCCCGGAGAAAACTCTCAAGGTCGATTTTTCCTTGGGGAGCGTTAAAAAATACCTGGGCATAGATATTCCTGTAGCCCGAGTAAAAGATATTTTAACCAGCCTGGGCTTCAAAATTCAAGCCAAGACCAAAACTATGCTTATCCTTGACGTGCCGTCCTGGCGCCTGGATGTTAAGGCGGAAATAGATCTGGTGGAAGAGCTGGCCAGGATTTACGGCTTTGAAAATATCCCCTCGACGCTGGCTTCCGTGGTCTTGAACAGTCAGAAAGAAAAATCCCGGGATCATCTGGGCTTGATCAAAGATATACTTGTCGGCCTGGGGTTGAACGAGGTGATTACCCATAGTCTTATCGAGCGCAAAAGCCTGGAAGGGTTCTGGGATCGTCAAGAGGCTTTAATCGAAGTTTCCAACCCCTTGAGCCTGGAGCAGGAATTGATGAGGCCGATGCTATCATTCAGCCTGGCTTCGCGAGTCGCTTACAACCTGCGTCAACAGAACCCCTGCACCAGCATTTTTGAGATCGCCAAAACTTATCAACTGGCTTCGGGGAAAATCAAAGAAAAATATTCTCTGGCTCTGGCGTTGTGCGGTACTAATTCCCGGTGGTTCGGCCCGAAAATTGGCCATGTCGCGGATGAGCCCGGATTTTTGCATTTAAAAGGAATAATCGAAACACTTTTTATCCGTCTGGGGCTGGATATCAAAAAAAGCAACTACCGTTTTATCGACAATGAGCAGGTAGAGGTTATTTTAGATAAAGAAAGAGTCGGCATATTTCGAAAGTTGCCCGGGAAGATCCTGGAGGCATTGGACATTAAGCATAAAGACGTGTTTGTCGCCGAACTGGATCTGGAGGAAAAGATCCTGCCGAAAGTCAATCTCGGGAAAAAATTCCAGTTATCGCTGGTGCCGCGCTATCCGGGAATTACCCGGGACATAACCCTGCCGATTAAAAGCGAAATTTCTCTTGACGATATAACCCAAGCTATTTATGGCTTGGAAGAAAGCCTGTTGGCTGAAGCGGGATTCAAAGACAGCTATGAAGGCGAAAATGTTCCCGTTGGATTCAAAAGGATTACTATTTCCTGCAAATATTGTTCGGATTCCCGGACTCTTACCGAAGACGAAGTCGCCCCGGCCCACGAGCGGATAGTAAAAGCCCTCCAGGAAAAATTTCAGATTAAAACGGTTGACTAAAGCAAGAAATTGTGGTAAAAGATAATCAGTAGAGAGGAACAATCAGTGGTATCGTTAGAAGGGGGAACTGCCACTTAAAAATAACGAAAACCTTCGTTCGGAAACGGGCGGAGGTTTTTTGTTTATGGGAAAGAAAACACAGCAGCGAGAGGAGTATTGTATGCAGCCGGAGACAAAGATCGCGATATTTAAAGGCCGGAGAGTAAGGAAGATTTTGAATCAAAACGAGTGGTATTTTTCAGTCGTTGATGTCGTAGAAATTCTTTCGGGTAGCAGTATCCCGCGTAGGTATTGGAGTGATCTTAAGAAAAAGCTTACTGATGAGGGTTATTCTGAGTTGTACGAAAAAATCGTACAACTGAAGCTTCCTTCGTCTGACGGTAAATTGTATATGACGGATTGTGCTGATACGGAGACCATGTTTCGTATCATTCAATCTATCTCCTCACCTAAAGCCGAACCGTTCAAGCGCTGGTTGGCAAAAGTTGGTTATGAGCGAGTCCAGGAAATCGAGAACCCGGAGCTTGCTACAAAAAGAACAAGAATGTTATATAAACTTAAAGGTTACAGCGATGACTGGATCGAGAAACGGATGCGCGGTATCGCCATTAGGGAAGAGTTGACCGATGAATGGCAGAAACGCGGGGCCCAAGAAGAAAAAGATTATGAAATTTTGACCTCGGAAATATCAAGAGCAACATTTGGCGTTACGCCTTCCGAATACAAAGAAATAAAAGGGCTAAAACGGGAAAATTTACGTGATCATATGGATGACCTTGAATTGATATTTACCATGCTCGGAGAACGGTCTAGTACCGAGATTCATCGTAATGAAGATTCTAAAGGAGTAAAGAAGCTTAAAACGGATGCGCGCGCAGGCGGGCGTATTGCCGGGAATGCTCGAAAGGAACTGGAAAGACGGTTGAAACGGCCGATAGTGTCCCGGCATAATTACCTGAAAGAAAAAGAAACTCAAAAGAGAATCGGATAAAGGTATTACGGTGATATTGACGTACCGGCTTTTTGTGTTATACTTTAATTGCGAAAGATAAATCCCTGCAGTGTTCGTTGGCTATTGCCTGAGAATTGTTGAACCAACAGTATAATTATGGGAGCCTGACTTCCAGGATACCTTGGTATCCGGACAAGGCACCCACCTGAAACCGAAAGGTTCAGCGTTTCAGGTATCAACGGCACAGGCGGGGATATATTAGGGGGCGTTTCTATGAAGCGCCCCCCTTTTATTTTTACCTCCGCCCTCGGCTAACACTCGCAGATTTTGAGTATCTCCTCCTCGCGTAACGTTCGCAAATTCCTCTGGGAATTTGCTTACACGCTCGGAGTAAATTCGCGCTTATAAGTTGATGTCGCTTAGAGTATTTGATTGCCGGCTCCACAACTTATGCGCGAATTTAAGTTATGGCCTCATTTATTTTTACTTGAGGCTTCGACCAAACCGTGATAGAATAATATAGAGTTAAAATATTTAACGGAGAAAACGAATGATTATTTCTGAGGCAAAACCCTTTCAGGAAGTTATAGATAGCTTAAAAAATTACCAGAAAATATTTCTCTTCGGCTGCGGGGATTGCGCTACCCTTTGTAAGTCGGGTGGCGAAGAAGAACTTAAGGCGATGAAAGAAAAGCTAGAAGCCGCCGGAAAAACGGTTTTGGGAATGTGTATTCCGGAGTCCTGCTGCATTGCCGCCAAGCTTAAAGCGGAAACCGCCAAGAACCTTAAAAATATCCGGGAAGCTCAGGCAATTTTAGTTTTGGCCTGCGGCTTGGCCTGTCAATCGGTCAAGGATAACGACCGGTTCGGATTAAAGGTCATCCCGGCGAATAACACGGTTTTCGGCGCGGTCATGGATAGCCAGGGCAATTTTTTCGAGAAATGTTCCCTTTGCTGCAACTGCGTCCTGGATTCTACTGCCGGGATCTGCCCGGTTACCTTGTGCCCCAAAGGGCTTTTGAACGGCCCGTGCGGGGGGATGGATAAAGGTAAATGCGAGCTGGATAAAGAGCGGGATTGCGCCTGGGTTTTGATCTACCGCGAACTGGAGAAGCTTGGTCAGCTGGACAAGATCCGGCAAAACCGGCCTCCCCGCGATTTCCAGAAGGTGCTTAAGCCGCACAAATTGCTGGCGGCCGCTAAACAGCAGTAAGTCTTAAGGTCAAAAGTAATCGGTGGTGGACATGAAGTTGACAAAGCAAAAGATTCGTAATACAATTTTAATGAGGCTAAAAACACAGAAGGAGGAAAATCGGAATAAGAAAAGCTTTCAAGTCAAGATTAAGCTTTTCCGAAACCGCGTTTTTAAGAAAGCAAAGACTGTGATGTTTTATATGTCATTTGGTGGAGAAGTCGATACCGTGGGTATGATAAAAGCTGCTCAAAAAATAGGTAAAACAGTCGTTGTTCCAGTATGTGGCAAAAATGGGTTAATGAGCCCATGCGTGCTAAAAGACAGGGGAACGCTTTTGCGGGGCCCTTATGGTATACGGGAGCCGGCGCTAAAAAAACCGGTCAATTTAAAAAGCCTGGAGCTTGTGGTTGTTCCCGGCCTGGCCTTTGACAAGAAGGGCCGGCGGCTGGGAAGAGGCAAGGGTTACTATGACCGTTTTTTATCCAGACTTACCAAGCACTCTGTCTCTATCGGCCTGGCCTACGACTTTCAGATCTTACCTTTTATCCCCACCACCGAATACGACGTAAACGTCGACAAAGTTATCTTTGCTTAATTCTTAAACAATTACAATAACCACTACAGCAATGATGCTTACCGGCACAGTATTATTGTGTCCAAACATCCAAAGAGGAGGTTGAGCAATAATGATAAATCTTGTAAACCTGTTAATTCTTATCGCAGTGGCCGCAGTTTCTTTATATCTGGGTTATTTCGTGCGAAGATACCATGCCGAGAAAAAGACCCAGGATGCTGAAACCAAGGCCAAGTTCATCGTTGACCAAGCCAAGAAAGAAGCTGAAGACCGCAAGCGCAGCGCGGAGCTGGAAGGCAAAGATCTTTTATACAAGTTGCGCCAGGATTTTGAGCAGCAGACCAAAGACCGCCGGCAGGAGATCTCTAATCTGGAAAAAAGGCTCTCCCAGAAAGAAGAAAACATCGACCGCAGGCTTGATCTTCTGGAGAAGAAAGAAAAGGATACCGAGACCAAGCTGGAATCCCTGAAGAAACAGGAAGAAGCGCTTAAGGGAAAAGAAGCCCAGCTTCAGTCTTTGATCGCCGAGGAAAAGGAAAGGCTGCAAAAAATAGCCAATCTGTCCCTGGAAGAAGCGCGCCAGATACTTTTAAGCCGTTTGAACGAGGAATTAAATTCCGAGAAAGCAGTTTTGATCAAAAGGCAGGAAGAAGATCTGCGTAATTCCGCGGAGAAGAAAGCCGCGGAAGTTATAAGCCTGGCCATTCAGCGCTGCTCGGTAGAGCACACCGTGGAATCCACGGTAAGTGTCGTCAATCTGCCCAGCGATGAAATGAAGGGCAGGGTTATCGGAAGAGAAGGCCGGAACATCCGGGCCCTGGAAATGGCTACAGGAGTGGATGTCATCATCGATGACACTCCGGAAGCGGTGACCCTTTCTTGCTTTGACCCTGTGCGCAGGGAGATCGCCCGTTTAAGCCTGGAAAAACTTATTTCCGACGGGAGGATCCATCCCGGCCGGATCGAGGAAGTCGTGGAGAAGACCAAGAAAGATATGGATGAGAAGATCAAAGAAGAGGGCGAGCGCGCGGCTTTTGATGCCGGGGTTGACAACCTTCACCCGGAATTGGTCAGGCTTTTGGGGCGTTTGAAATACCGCACCAGCTTCGGTCAGAATGCGCTGCAGCACTCCAAAGAAGTATCGTATCTGGTAGGGGTCATGGCTTCGGAACTGGGTTTGGATTTTAAGCTTGCCAAGCGGGTAGGCCTCTTGCATGATATCGGCAAAGCCCTGGACCATCAGATCGAGGGAACGCACGCCAAGATCGGAGCGGATACCGCCAAGAAGTTCAACGAGTCGCAGGAAGTCATCCACGCTATTGAAGCTCATCATGAAGAAATCGAGGCCAAGACTTTCTATGCCGTGCTTACAGTAGCGGCGGATGCCATCAGCGCCGCCCGTCCGGGAGCCAGAAGAGAAACTCTGGAAACGTATATCAAGAGGCTGGAGAAGTTGGAGTCCATCGCCAATCTTTTTAAGGGCGTGGATAAATCTTATGCCATTCAGGCCGGAAGAGAGATCCGGGTAATCGTTCAGCCGGAGAAAATTAATGATGGCGACGCCACCACTCTGGCGCGGGATATTAGAAAGAAAATCGAAGAAGGCATGGAATACCCCGGGCAGATCAAGGTAACGGTCATCCGGGAAACCAGGGCGATCGAGTACGCGAAATAACCAGCCCCACCCCTGGGGTGGGTTTCAAGGAATAGGATGAATATACTATTTATCGGCGATGTTGTGGGTAATCCCGGCCGGGAGGCGATCAAATCATTGCTGCCCGGGCTGAGGAAAGAATTCGACCTGGATTTCGTGGTGGTCAATGCCGAGAATGCCGCCGGCGGCTCTGGGATTACCGCCAAGATCGCCCAGGAGCTCTTCGACAGCTCGGTGGACGTTCTGACATCCGGCGACCATATCTGGAAGAAAAAAGAAATATTCGAACTGATTAAGACAGAGCGTCGGATATTGCGGCCGAACAATTTTCCTTCTACGGCTGCGGGGGCGGGATACGGCGTTTTCACGACGCAAAAAGGCCGGAAGGTAGGAGTGATCTGTGTATTGGGCAGAGTTTTTATGGACGCTCTCGAATGCCCTTTCCGGACTACAATGGCCGCGGTTGAGGCCATAACTAAAGAAACCAATGTGATTCTTGTCGATATACACGCTGAGGCCACTTCGGAGAAAGTCGCTCTGGGCTGGTACCTGCAGGGTAAGGTTTCGGCGGTCCTGGGTACGCATACTCATATCCAGACCGCGGATGAGCGGATTTTGCCGGAAGGAACCGCGTATCTGACTGACGCCGGGATGACCGGGCCGTATGATTCGGTGATCGGCCGCAGGGTGGAAGATGTGATGGAGCGGTTTCTTACCCACGTGCCGGTGCGCTTCGAGGTCGCCGAAGGCAATATCCAGCTTTGCGGCGCGGTGGTGGAGATCGATGAACGGACCGGCCATGCCCAAAAGATCACCAGGATCCAGAGAAAACTCGCAAATACGCCATGGATCTAAAAAAATATTTTATAATCCTCGGAGTAATACTCTTATTTTTCGGGTACGCTAAGGCTGAAGATGTTGATCTGGAGTTTACTCTGGATACGTCATCCAGCACGATAGCGCTGCCGGCTATTTTTTCTCCGGCTATGGATTTAAGCGGCCGTGGTTTTAATAGCGAGTTGACCTGGCCCCAGGAATTGGCTAGCCGCGAGGTGATCGAGCGCTGGAATTCAGACATCGGGTTTAAAGGGATGTACCGGCTGCAGTATAACCTCTGGGAGATCGGCCAGTTGAAGAAAAACCTTCAGCTGCAGAGGAAATTGCTCGCCAACTACGAATCGATTATCAAAAAAATAAGCGACGCCGGGCAAATTGTGATTCTGGATATTTTCAGTACTCCTCAGGGCCAGGGTAAGGTTTTGGACAAGAAGAGCTCTCCGGTTGACCCGAAAGCCTTCAAGGCGCTGGTAAAAAATTACATCCGCCATTTAAGCTGCGAAAAAAAATATAATATCTGGTATGAGGTTTGGACCGCGCCGGATCTGGATATTTTCTTTTTGGGCCGGCAGCAGGAATACCTCGGCCTTTACAAGGCGGTGGCAGAGGCTGTCCGGGAATTGGAATCGGAATACAGGATCCATATCCCTTTGGGCGGTCCGTCTTCAAGCTGGTGGTTTCGAAACAGCGAAGGCAACACCGTGATCACACCGGAAAAAAGTTTGATCTATGAACTGATCAAGTTCTGTTATCATTATAAGCTTCCGCTGGATTTTATCTCCTGGCATGCATATTCCACCGACCCCCGGACGGAAAAAGAAATGACCATTTACAATAAGACTTCCGTTGCGCTTTTGCGGGACTGGCTGTCTTATTTTAGTTTTCCCAAGGATATGCCTTTGATCGTTGATGAATGGAACTACGATAGCGGGCAGAACGTTTTGGCCGAAAGAAAAGAAAAGGCTTATGTCGGGGCGAGCTTTATTCCCGCCCGGCTTCGCCGCATGTACGAAGCCGATATTAATTATCAGTTATTTTTCTCGCTGGAAGATTTTCAGGACAATTTGGAAGGGGTAGCCAGGAATGTCGGCGCTTTCTGGTTCGAGCCCTCCGAGGCCGGGTATGCCGGCGGCAGCAAGGTTATCTATAACGTTTTCAGAATGCTCGCAAAGCTCGGCTCGGCCATGTACATTTCGCCTTCCAAGATAAACGATGAGTTCGTGGGCATGGTTGCCACGCGCTCGGAAGATAACTTCGCGATCCTGATTTATAATTATATCGACCCGGATATCCTCAGGAGTTTTCTTTCCCGCAACATCGCCACTCTGGGGGACGGGGAAAGAAAGGCGCTCTTGGATATAGTTAAATCGGACGTTCTGGAAAAAATCAAGCGCAAGGAGGTAGATATCAATTCTCTCCGGACCCCGGGAAAAACCAAAAACCTGCTGAAGAGATCTCTGGATGTTTTTGAATCCTCGCAGCGCTTAATCGATCTACCGCGGCAGTTGAAACTAGAGATCAAGAATCTAAAAAACGATTATTTGTATACCCGGTACTCAATAGATTCCGCTTGCGGATTTAACTGTGAATTTGCCCCGGTAGAGGAAAAAAGCATTACTTTTAGCGAAGGGGCTTACGGGGAGAAGCTGACCCTGAAGCCTTATTCGGTGCATTTGATAATCTTAAAGCCTAAACCCGTTGAGTTGAAAGTTGCCCCAACGCCGAAGCCCGAAGAGCTGGAAGTTTCTCCAATGCCGATAGCCGCGCCGGAGAAAAAAGAAGCTGTAATTGAGACAACTAACACGACCGTTTCGCAAGCCTTGCAGAATGCAACCGCGACTTCCGCTAAATAGTGGATTGGAAAGATGACCGAAGAAATTACGGATTTATTCAGCTCAAGCGCCGAGTTCAAAAACAGCCGCCATGTTTTTACGGTAAGCGAAGTCACCCGGGAAATCAAGGTTTTGCTGGAAGGCGCTTTTGGCTCTGTCTGGGTGGAAGGCGAGGTTTCTAATTTTACCGCCTCGAGCGCAGGCCACTGGTATTTTTCTTTGAAAGACCGGGAAAACGATCAGGAGGCAGTTCTTTCCGCAGCCATATTCAGCCGGTCGACAAAAGATGTAAAGTTCAAGCTGGAAAACGGCCTTAAGGTTATTTGTTTAGGCCGGATCAGCGTTTATCCGCCGCACGGTAAATACAGCTTGATCATCGAAAAGGTCGAGCCCAAGGGCATCGGCGGGCTTCAACTGGCCTTGGAGCAACTTAAAGCCAAGCTTGAGAAAGAGGGATTTTTCGCCCTTGAGCACAAAAAGCCTATTCCTTATTTGCCGGCGAAAATCGGGGTGGTGACTTCTCTGACCGGCGCGGCCATCAAAGACATTCTTAAGGTCCTAGACCGCCGGTTTAAAGACGTGCATATTATTATCAATCCGGTCAAAGTCCAGGGAGAGGGCGCCAAAGAAGAAATAGCCCAGGCCGTCGAAGATTTTAACCGGCTTAATGATCAGCTTCCTGAAGGGGAAAAAGTGGAGGTTTTGATCGTCGGCCGGGGCGGCGGCAGTATCGAGGATCTCTGGGCTTTTAACGAAGAAATCGTGGCCCGCTCGATCTACAATTCAACCATACCGGTAATCTCGGCTGTCGGCCATGAGCGCGACGTAACCATCGCCGATCTGGTGGCGGATCTGCGCGCCGCGACCCCTTCGGTAGCCGCGGAGTTGGTTATCCCTCGCCAGGAAGACCTGCGCCGGAAACTCGAAGAGTTGATTGCCAGCCTGAAACAGGATTTTAGCGACGCAATAACAGCTTCGCGGAACCAAGTCCTGGATCTGGCTCATCGTTTGAAAATTGCTGCGGAGCATGCCTGGGAAATAAACACCAACCGGCTGGATGCCAATGTAAAGAAGCTGTCTTTACTTAACCCGGTGGTTAAGCTGGAGCTTTATCAGGCCAAGCTTGCGGATCTGGCCCGCCAGATCTATGTGCGCGCGCAGCATTTAGTAAATTTGAAAGACAGCGTGTTTAAGGGGATAATCGAGAATCTTTCCAGCCTGAATCCTTTGAATATCCTTTCCCGCGGCTACAGCGTTACTTTCAGGCTTTCCGACGGGAAGATCATTAAAGACTCTAAGAGCGTATCGACTGGGCAAGAAATCAGGACTAAGGTTTATCAGGGAGAAATAACCAGCAAAGTGACGGAGGTCAGTTGAGATGGCAGAGATAAAGTTCGAGGAAGCATTGAAGAAACTGGAGAAGATCGTGGAGGACTTGGAAAACGGCGATTTATCCCTGGATGAAGCGCTGAAAAAATATCAGGAGGGCATTGAGCTTTCCCGAACCTGTTCGTCAAAGCTCGACAGCGCCAAAAAGAAAATCGATGTTTTGGTCAAGAATAAAAAAGGCGAGTTCGAATTCAAGCCTTTAGATTCTGTCAAGACGGAAGAATAAAATATGATCCTGGAGAAAATAAATTCCATTGAGGATATTAAAAAACTGAGCCCCGAGTCGCTGGCTTTGCTGGCTGAAGAAGTCAGGCAGCGCATGGTCGAGGTGGTTTCTCATAACGGAGGACATCTTGCTTCCAGCCTCGGCGCGGTGGAGTTGATCATCGCTTTGCATTTTTGTTTAAACACGCCCAGGGATAAGATCATTTTTGACGTCGGCCACCAAGCTTACGCCCATAAGATCCTTACCGGCCGCAACAATAGGTTTAATACCTTAAGGCAGTATCAGGGATTAAGCGGTTTTCCCTGCCGCGAGGAATCGGAATTCGACGTTTTTACTTCCGGCCATAGTTCCAACGCGGTATCCCAGGCCTTGGGGCTGGCTTGCGCCAGGGATATGTTACCCGTCCAGGATTATTTCCGGGTCGTGGCAGTGATCGGCGACGGGTCGTTAAGCGGGGGCTTGTGTTTCGAAGGACTTAATAATGTCGGCCATCTGAAAAAAGATATTTTGGTCATCCTCAACACCAATGAATTGAGTATCGCTCCCAACGTGGGAGCGATAAGCGTTTATCTTAATAAGATAATTTCTTTGCCGATCTATAACCGTTTCCGCGGCAATCTGGAAAGTTTTATCAATTCCCGGGTACCTAAAGGGGGCCGGATCATCAAACTGGCCAATAGATTTGAAGAAGGGCTTAAAGGGCTTTTTATTCCGGGCATGCTTTTTGAAGAGCTGGGTTTTCGTTATTTCGGGCCGTTGGACGGACACAATCTGAACGTTTTGATCCCGACCCTAAAAAATATTCTCAGCTTCAAGGGGCCGCGGTTCCTTCATATTATTACTAAAAAAGGCAAAGGTTATCCGCCGGCGGAAATCG
The DNA here is from genome assembly GCA_026387435.1 of Candidatus Omnitrophota bacterium. Classification (GTDB taxonomy): domain Bacteria; phylum Omnitrophota; class Gorgyraeia; order Gygaellales; family Profunditerraquicolaceae; genus JAPLLS01. The sequence continues at coordinate 51,933 of JAPLLS010000035.1, read as the reverse complement.
ATCCGGTCAGGTTCCATGGCGTGGGATCTTTTAATATCAAAGACGGCAGCCCGGTTTGTCCGGATCAGCCGGCAAGAAAATCTTATACCCGGGTTTTCAGCGAAAAGCTGGTCGAGCTGGCGGCCAAAGATAAAAAAATAGTCTCAATCACCGCAGCCATGCCCGAAGGCACGGGTTTGGATAAATTCCGGGATTTATATCCGGCCAGGTTTTTTGATGTCGGGATCGCCGAGGCGCATGCGGTTTGTTTCGCGGCCGGTTTGGCTGCCGGAGGGTTTAAGCCGGTGGTGGCGCTCTATTCGACTTTCCTGCAGAGGGCGTATGACCAGGTCATCGAAGAGGTTTGTTTGCAGAATTTGCCGGTGGTTTTGTGCGTGGACCGGGCCGGAATCGTCGGAGAAGACGGAAAGACCCATCAGGGCGGGTTCGATATTAATTTTTTGCGCGGCCTGCCGAATTTAACGATCATGGCTCCGGCCGACGAAGAAGATCTGAAACGGATGCTGGAATTGGCTTTGAGTCTGGATAAGCCGGTGGCCATAAGATATCCTCGTTCTCAAGTGCCGGTTTCGCAGATATCGAAAACTAAGCTCGAAATGGGCAAGCCCGAAGTTTTAAGAGAGGGCAGAGGTCTGGCAATATTTGCCTTGGGATCTCAGGTCCAGGCCGCAATAGATGCGGCGGATATTCTGGCCAAAGAAAATATTTTTCCAACAATAATTAACGCGCGTTTTGTCAAGCCCCTGGATGATCGGGCGTTTAAGGCGGCAACTAAAAATTGCCAGCTGGTCCTTACCGTGGAAGACGGCATTGCCAGCGGAGGCTTTGGCAGCGCCTTGGCTGAGATCCTGGATGTCGAGGTAGCCAAGATCGGATTGCCCGACCAGTTTATTCCCCACGGTAAGCGGGAATTATTGCTCTCGCTTTACGGCCTGGATGCCCAGGGCATTGCCAACCGGGCCAAGAAAGAGTTGCTTAAAAATGGCTAAGATAACCATAGATAAAGAAAAATGTAAAGGGTGTTTTCTTTGTGTCGGGGTTTGCCCCAAGGCCAGGATCAAGGCCGAGAAAACATTGAATAAAAAAGGCGTTAATCCCGTTACCTTTGAAGACAAAGGTGATTGTTTAGGATGCAGTTTTTGCGCGATTATTTGTCCGGATTGCTGCATCGAGGTTTATAAATAAAAATATGGCTGATAAAAGCAGAATCTTAATGACGGGAAACGAAGCGATCGCCGAAGCGGCGATCCGGGCCGGCTGCGGTTTTTATGCCGGGTATCCCATAACTCCCCAGAACGAGCTGACCGCGTACATGGCTAAAAACATGCCGGAAAACAACCGGGTTTTCATCCAGGCGGAATCGGAGTTAGCGGCGATAAACATGGTTTTCGGTGCCAGCGCTGCGGGAGTGCGGGCAATGACTTCTTCTTCCAGCCCGGGTATAAGCTTAAAGCAGGAAGGAATATCATATCTGGCCGGGGCGGAATTGCCGGCGGTAATCGTGAATATTATGCGCGGCGGCCCGGGGCTGGGCAATATCGCCCCTTCGCAATCAGATTATTTTCAAGCTACCAAAGGCGGGGGCCACGGGGATTATCATTCCATCGTTTTAAGTCCTTCGTCGGTAGAAGAAGCGTATGGTTTAATGTTCGACGCTTTTGATCTGGCGGATAAATACCGCAACCCGGTGATGATCTTAGGAGACGGCATGCTCGGGCAGATGATGGAGCCGCTTTCGCTTAAGCCCGGCAAAGTCATCCATTACCCCAAGCCCTGGGCTTTGATTGGTTGCCAGGGAAGGCCGGCGAATATAATCCGGTCATTGTTGCTTAAAGACGGGGCGCTTGAAGAATTGAATCTGAAATTACAAAAAAAATATAAAGCCGCCCAGGAAAAAGAGCAGCGCTGGGAAGAGCAATTTACAGACGACGCTGAAATTATTGTCGTGGCCTACGGCGGGATGGCCAGGATCATTAAGAGTGTTATCCGGCAGTTCCGGCAAAAAAACAAAAAAGTCGGGTTGATCCGTCCGATTAGCCTCTGGCCTTTTCCAGTGAAAGCTTTTGCGAAACAGACAAGGAAAAAAGTAAAATATCTGGTCGTGGAGATGTCCTACGGGCAAATGGTGGAAGATGTGAAGCTCGCCGTAAATTGCTCGAGGCCGGTGGAATTCTTTGGCCGGGCCGGCGGGGCAATACCTGCGGAGGGCGAGATAATCGCCGCGATAAAAAAACTAGAGAAATAAAATATGGATAAAATTTACGCACATCCTGGATCTCTGCGCAATACAACAACGCATTACTGCCCGGGCTGCGGCCACGGCATCGCCCATAAGCTTGTCTGCCAGGTTATAGACGAGCTGGCTATCCGGGAGAGCGTAATCGCCATTGCTCCTGTCGGCTGCGCGGTGCTGGCCTATGATTACTGGGATTTTGACTGCACGGAGGCCGCGCACGGAAGAGCTTTGGCCGTGGCTACCGCCATCAAAAGAGTACGGCCGCAAAATATAGTCTTTACCTATCAGGGCGACGGCGATCTGGCGGCGATCGGCACCAATGAAACTATCCATGCCGCCAACCGCGGGGAGAATCTTACGGTAATATTTATCAACAACGCCGTTTACGGCATGACCGGAGGGCAGATGGCGCCTACTACCCTTGCCGGCCAGAAGACCGCGACTACCCCCTTAGGCCGGGACGTGAAAATTCAAGGGTATCCTTTGAAGATCTCCGAGCTGTTAACTCAATTGCCCGGGGTTTGTTATGTAGAACGGGTATCTTTGCAATCGCCCACCGAAATTATCAAAGCGAAAAAAGCGATCAAGCTGGCATTCGAGAACCAGATAAATAAGGCTGGTTTTTCCCTGGTGGAGGTTTTATCTCCCTGTCCTACTTATTGGGGATTATCTCCGGTAAAATCGATGGCCTGGATTAAGGATGTGATGTCTAAAGAGTTCCCCTTAGGAAGAATAAAATGACAAATAAGATCATAATAGCCGGCTACGGCGGGCAAGGGGTTATGCTTCTGGGCAAGATCATTGCCGAAGCGGCCATGCTTGAGAAGAAATTCGTGACCTGGCTGCCGGCATACGGCGCGGAAGTCAGGGGAGGGACCGCTAATTGCATGGTTATAGTTTCCGACGAGGAAATAGGGTCTCCGCTTATTACCGAGGCGGACACTTTAATAATTTTCAATGAGCCTTCCTTTGTGCGGTTTAAGAACCAGGTCAAGGCTAAAGGGATAATCCTGGTCAACGGTTCTCTGGCAGGCGATACTTCGCAGGCTAAAGCGGCAATTGAGAAGATCCCTTTTACCGACACCGCGTTCAAGCTGGGCAGCATCAAGGTCGCGAACATGGTCGCCCTGGGCGCTTTTGTGGCCAAAACCGGCCTGGTCAGAGATAAGACGGTTTTAGAAGTGATCGAGGCTACGGTCCCTAAAGATAAACCAGAATTGCTCCGGCAAAACATCGCGGCTTTAAAAGAAGGTATGGGGCTGGTAAAACAGCCCGGGAAGATTGAGGTGCTTTAAATGGTCAGAGTCCGTTTCGCTCCCAGCCCTACGGGTAATCTGCATATCGGGGGGGCCCGTACAGCCTTGTTCAACTGGCTTTACGCTAAATCGCAGGGCGGAAAATTTATTTTGAGGATCGAGGATACGGATACTTTACGCTCCAAGAAGGAATACCTGGAGGAGATCCTTTTCAGCCTGAAGTGGCTGGGGTTGGACTGGGATGAGATCTATTATCAGAGCGAGCGCTTCAATATATATAAGGAATACGCCGAGAAGCTGCTTTCGCAAGGTAAGGCTTATAAGGCGGATAAACTAACTGCGGAAACAGGCGAAGAACAGGTTTCGGCCCCCGGAGAAGCTCATCCTAAGGGCGAAGGCCAGGCGATCATCCTCAAAGTTTTGCCGGGCAAAGTCCAGATCGAAGATATGATCCGCGGCGGAATCGAGTTCGATACCTCGGTGATCAAGGACCAGGTGCTCATAAAATCCGACGGCTCTCCGACCTATAATTTCGCCTGCGTTGTCGACGATTCGCTGATGAACCTGACCCATATCATCCGGGGCGACGACCATATTTCCAATACCCCGAAACAAATACTCTTATACCGGGCTTTGGGTCTGGCAATTCCGAAATTCGCGCACTTACCTCTGATCCTGGCTAAAGAGGGCGGCCGGCTTTCCAAGAGAAAAGGCGCTACCGCTATTTCCGAATACCGGGATATGGGGTATCTGGCTAAATCCCTGGTTAATTTTCTGATGCTTTTGGGCTGGTCGCCCGGAGAGAACCGGGAGATCCTGGATATTAATGAGGCGGTCAAGCTTTTCGATATCCATCACATCAATAAGACCGCGGCAATCCTGGACATGGATAAGCTCAGTTGGTTGAATAATCAGTATCTCAAGAACGAAGACCCTCAGAAACTCGTGGATGCGCTTGTTCCGGAACTGGCCGCCAGGAATTGGATCGCTAAAGATAATTTTGATAGGAATTATCTGCTTTCTTTGGTAAAATTGTTACAAGCACGGTTGACGGTATTAAGCGACTTTTTTGAGCGGGCTGATTTTTTCTTTCTCGATGATTTTCCGGTAGACCCCAAGGCTGTGGAGAAATTTTTGAGCCGGGATCTGTCTAGAGAATTTTTACTGTTTTCCGAACGGCTGGAAAAACTGGAAAAGTTCGAAGTCCCGGAGATTGAAGAAACTTTTCGCCAGCTGGTCGCTGAGTTAGCCATCGAAGCCAAAGCGCTGATCCATCCGATTCGGGTGGCGTTGACCGGAAAAACCGTAGGGCCGGGTCTTTTTGAGCTGATATGCTGCCTGGGGAAAATTCGTACCAAAAAGCGTTTAGCGAAATGGATAAAAAAGGAGAGCTGATGAGCAAGAAAATCGTTTTGCTTTTTGGTTTAGTGATCTTTGCGATTTCCGTAAGCGGTTGCAATACTGTTTACCGCGCATCCAAGGGCGCGGCTGAAGGCGCGACATCAGGAGCAAAACAGGATTGGACAGACGCCCAGAACGCCAATACCTGGATGAAGAAGAATCTCTGGTAAATTACTGCCCTCTAGTGCAATGGCAGCACGACTGACTCTGGATCAGTTAATTAAGGTTCGAATCCTTAGGGGGCAACCATATAAATCTCTTGAATTTTAGACCATAGAGATAAAGAATGCCCTGATGGTTGTGCTCATCAAGATTTTTATTAAAGCCATGTATAATTTAGCCTTTTATTTCATGGGGCACCCAGGCTTTACGCATAAGGTGTTCCATGAATATACTTATCGGATTCGAAAAAAAACCGCTACTTTTTTCACGCCCTAAAACAATCATTTCCTGCTACAAGCCCGAAGGTCTTCCAGAATCATTCGCCACTATAGAACATTTTCTGAGTAAAGGATACTATGTTGCCGGGTTTTTTTCGTATGAAGCTGGCTATGGTTTTGAGGATACGCTTCGTAGCAAGAATGAATACGATTTTCCGCTTCTTTATCTGGGTTGTTATGAAGCCCCAAGCCACGGGAAAGCCTTTATTAAAAAACCAATAAAGGATTTCCTTCTGCGCAATATCCGGTCTGCAATCAGCATTCCTGATTACCGCAAGGATATCGGGTACATTCGTGATTATATCCGTAACGGCGATGTTTACCAGGTCACCTATTGCTTGAAAATGAAATTTTATTTTAACGGAGACGCCTTCTCGTTGTATCGCAAACTCCTCCGGGAACAGCCGGTTCCCTATCCGGCTTACCTGGAAACCGAAACATTTAAGATTCTTTCTTTTTCGCCGGAAATGTTCATGAAAAAGCGCGGCATGTTCATTACAACTAAACCGATGAAAGGTACCTGGCCGAGAGGTAGCACTGTATTCTCGGATTTATTTTCCGGTTGGCGTCTTAAATATGATGAGAAAAACCGGGCTGAAAATGTGATGATCGCGGATTTATTGCGTAACGATCTGGGCAGAATCGGTAGTAATATCAAGGTGCCACAGTTGTTTGAAGTTAAGCGTTACGCCACGCTCTACCAGATGACTTCTACGGTAACTGCCACCGTTGACAAACAAATCTCCCTTTATGATTTGTTTGGGTCACTTTTTCCTTCAGGATCAGTAACCGGCGCCCCGAAAATCCGGGCTATGCAGATCATCCGCTCGCTGGAGGATGAAAAGCGAAAAATTTATACCGGCGCTATCGGCTACATCACTCCCAGCCGGGATCTGTTTTTTAATGTTCCTATAAGGACTCTACTGCTTGAAGGCAAAAAAGGCGAAATGGGAATCGGCGGCGGGATAGTCTGGGATTCTACCGCGGAGGGCGAGTGGGATGAAGGAATATTAAAAGCCCGCTTTTTGACCAATCATGAAGAACTAAATCCGGATTACCCTAATAACCTGATCTGGATAATGCCAGCGTAGGGAGGAATCGAACAATGAATCCCTTATGCGCGGCATAGGGGATTTTTATTTTTAGTAGCTAAATAGAAAGGAGATTGATCTTCAAGGCTCAAAACGGCTCCAAGAAAAGCAAGGATGAGCTTGTTCTGCGCCATATTGGTTTATTAATCTTTAGAATTTACAAGAAAGTATTTCCATACTTAATTGCCCGGTTTGGAGAGGATCTGCTCGCAGAAGCTATTCTGATCGTCTATAATAAGATTAATAGCTACGATCTTGAGTATTGTGATAAGCAAGGAAATCCTCACCCGGTGAGATTTTCTTCGTACCTATGGAAGCGGATCGATGGATTTATCCTGGATTCGTTAAAGAGGGAAAAGAGATAAATTGCCCTCAAGAAAGGGGACAAAAGGGACATAAAATCTATCTCTTTTGGATGGTATTTTCTTGGGTATATGGCAAAATGTAGTATAATAAGCTCATGCGTAAGGAGAGATATAGTTTTAAGGTATACTGCCCAGTGCAAACAATTAAATCGTCTGGTTTTAATTGTTGCGGCCGGCCTTTTTAAAATAATCCCATAAAAACGATGGAAAAGATTAATTTTAACCTATTATTCGATCCGCTTTCTTTATTTTTTCTGGGTGTGATCTTTATTGTCTGTTTGCCGTCAGCAATTTATTCCATCGGCTATTTAAAAGGAGAGTACTCCCGGGCCAAAATAGCCCTGGCTTGGATATTGCTGCTTATTTTTGTTTTATCCATGGGGCTGGTGGTTGTTGTCAGCAATGTTTTAGTTTTCCTGGTCTTCTGGGAGATCATGTCTTTGGTTTCCTATTTTCTGGTCGTATTCGATGATAAGAACGAAAAATCCATCCAGGCGGGGTTGATTTATATAGTAATGACCCATATCGGGACCGCATTTTTGATCGCCGCTTTTATGATCATGTATAAATCCGCCAATTCATTTGATTTCCTATCCATAAAAAATGCCTGTCAGCTAATGGACGGGCAAACTAAAAATATAGTCTTTTTGCTGCTCTTGGTCGGTTTCGGGACCAAGGCCGGCATCGTGCCTTTACATATCTGGCTGCCCGCTGCTCATCCGCAGGCCCCCAGCCATATTTCCAGTATCATGTCCGGGGTGATGATCAAAACCGCGATATATGGAATAATCCGGTTCGTGATCTTTATTCTGGGAGTGCATTCTGCGTGGTGGGGGATCCTGGTCCTGATCCTGGCCGTGATTTCCTGTTTGGTCGGGGTGGTCTATGCCCTCATGGAACACGATCTTAAGAGGCTGCTGGCTTATCACAGCGTGGAGAATATCGGGATCATCTTGTTAGGAGTAGGGCTGGCGATGTTCTTTTTGAGCCTGAATATGCCTTATCTGTCAATATTCTCGCTGATCGCCGGACTGTATCACCTGGTGAACCACGCCATCTTTAAAGGGCTTTTATTCCTGTGCGCCGGAAGCGTCTATAAAGCAACCGGGACCCGGGATATGGAAAAACTGGGAGGGTTGATCAAAAAGATGCCGCAGACCGCGCTTTTTTTCCTCATCGGAGCAATGGCCATCTCGGCGTTGCCGCCCTTGAACGGCTTTGTGAGCGAGTGGCTCACTTTGCAGGCGTTTTTTCTGGGCGCCATTAAAGTATCCGGAGCAGCCAAGCTTTTCCTGGCTGTGTGCGCGGCTATGCTCGCTTTGACCAGCGGACTGGCCGCGGCCTGTTTTGTCAAAGCTTTCGGGATAACTTTCCTGGCGCAGCCCAGAAGCTCTTTTGCTTTGAATGCGAAAGAGGTGGGATTTTCCATGAGGTTAGGAATGTTTATTTTATCGACTTTGACCGTAGTTTTCGGTTTAGCCGCTGTTTTTGTGGTTAGATTGCTGGCTAAAGTCTGCGGCTGCGCGACGGGTATCGACCTTAATGGTATGAGTTTTTCTCTCAACAATTTTATCCTCAACCCGCAGCCGGGAACAAGTGCTTACCTTTCCCCGCTGATGCTGACCTTGACCTTAGTTGTCCTGGGTGGCGCGGGCTTCGTCCTCTACCGTATTTTTAACAGGAAAGCAACCATTTATAATACCTGGGATTGCGGATATTACAAACTGGGCGGCCGCAACGAATACACGGCTACCGCTTTTTCTAAACCCTTCCGGATAGCCTTTAGTTTTTTTCTCCTGCCTTACCGCAAAACGCAGAAGATCCGGGAATCGTTCTATCACGTCAAATCCTTCGCTTATGAAACCCATACCACCCCGATATTCAAAAAATATATTTATGATCCGACGCTGGATTGGGTCTTTAAATCGGCAAAATTCATGAGAAAGATCCAGCCGGGCAGCATACATCTGTACATTTCCTATATTTTTGTGGCATTATTGTTGTTAATCGTATTTATGCAACGGTTTTAAAACTATGAAAATATTGATGATTATTCTGCAATTGATCTTATTTATCGCGGCCGCCCCGTTTTTAAGCGGACTGATCGCCAAGATAAAAAATAATATCCGGCTGCGCCAGGGGCCGAGTATTTTTCAGCCGTATTACAACCTGGCTAAACTTTTTTCCAAAGGGGAGGTGGTCTCGCAAACCGCATCCTGGATATTCTGGGTCGCTCCTTTTGTGTTGATTTCTTCGACTTTAGCCGCGGCAGTACTGATCCCGGTATTGATCCTGGCCAGCCCGATGCATCAGATGGGAGATTTCCTGGCCCTGGTATTTATTTTTTCCCTGGGCCGCTTTTTCCTGGCCCTGGCGGCTTTGGATACGGGTAGTTCTTTCGGCGGCATGGGCTCGTCCAGAGAGATGTTTATTTCCAGCCTGGTTGAGCCGGCGTTGTGCCTGGTGGTGTTTTCAATATCTCTGCAATTTAACTCGACGGATATTTCGGCATTCAGCGGTATGCACGCTCTATCTGTATCTTGTATAGTCAGCGCGATCGCCCTGTTTCTTATAACCATTGCCGAGACTTCACGTGTCCCGGTTGACAATCAGGAGACCCATTTGGAATTGACCATGGTCCACGAAGCAATGATCCTGGAATATTCCGGAAGATCGCTGGCGATAATCGAGATGGCCGCTTACATCAAACAGATGATCTTGTTTTTCCTGATCGCCCAGATCATTTTTCCGATCGCGGCCCTGGAAACAGTTGAACCGGCGCAAACAATTTTCTGGCTTTTATGGTATTTGGCCAGGATAATCATCATTGCCATTTCTGTGGCCCTGGTCGAGGTTTCCGTGGCCAAGATGCGCTTGTTCAGAGTGGCGGATTTCCTGGGTTTTGCTTTTGTCTTGGGAATTATCGCGGTCGTCTGCGCGATCTTAGGAGTTTAATATGCAGGCTATGATTTTATTCGGGGTTCTGGTTTCAACATACCTTATGGTTATTGCCAAAAGGACCCCGGCTTTGATCCGCAGTTTTCGTTATCAATCATTCTGTTTGTTCCTGGCAACTTTGATTATTGCCCTGCAAGAGCACGAGTTGGATTTGTATATAATTGCCGGGTTGCTTTTTGTTCTCAAGGTGGTTCTTATCCCTTATTTTTTAAATCGGATCATAAAACGGATCAAGGCCAACGAAAACCTGGGATTATTGATTAATCCCCAGCTATCATTACTGTGGGCTTTGGGGTTTACTTATTTATCCTGGGTTTTTACCAGGCATTTTCTCGCCGCGGCCCAGCTGGCGGGGGGCAGCATATTGGCCATAGCTTTTTTTGTGGTTTTTGCCGGGATATTCCTGATGATCTTCAGGATGACCGCTTTGGCCCAGATCATCGGCCTTCTGATAATGGAAAACGGTTTATTTCTGGTGGCCTCCGCGGTTTCCGGGGGCATGCCTTTTTTTGTGGAGATCGCTATATTTTTTGACGTGTTTGTGAGCGTTTTGATCATGGGTTTTTTTGTTTACCGGATCAACAAACTCTTTACCCATATCGATGTTAATAAGCTTTCGCGTTTAAAAGGATAAAATTTATGCTGATAGTCTTGATCCTGGCCATCCCGGCTCTGCTTGCAGCGGGGGCGCTGGTTATTAACAAAAAAGTTTTCGGGATAATCAACAGTTTGGGATACCTGGCTGTGTTAACGGCCAGCGCCGTGCTTTTAAAAGAAACGCTTTTGGCCGACAGCGCTTGTACGTATTTTGGCTTCATCTACCTGGACGCGCTGAGCGCGTTTTTTATCTTTGTTATTTCCATAGTTTCTTTCGCGGCCGCGCTTTATTCCATCGGGTATATTAAAAAAGACATGGAAAAGGGCCTAATGACCAAGAAAAAAGCCCGGATCTATTATGCTCTTTTTAATCTATTCTGTTTCTCGATGTTTTTTGTCCCGGCAATGAATAATCTGGGCATGCTTTGGGTGGCCATTGAAATGACCACTCTTATTTCGGCGTTTTTGGTCGGGTTTTATAACACCAAGGAATCAGTAGAGGCGGCCTGGAAATACATTATCATTTGTTCGGTAGGCATAATTTTCGCGCTTTTAGGGACGATCCTTTTTTCCTATGCATACTCACTTTCTGGAGGAGTGAAAAGTTTGAATTGGTCGCTTTTGGCTGCTTCAGCCGGAAAAATGGATAAGAACATCCTCAAAGTCGCTTTTATTTTCATCCTGGTCGGCTACGGGACCAAAGCCGGCTTAGCTCCCATGCACACCTGGCTGCCTGATGCGCACAGCCAGGCTGTGGCTCCCATAAGCGCGCTTCTTTCCGGGGTGCTCTTAAAGACCGCTCTTTATGCCATTTTGAGATTTGGGATTATCGTGATCAAGGGGGTTGGGTTTTCCTATTTCGGCAACCTGATGATCCTCCTGGGCTTGATCTCTCTGGGGTTATCCGCGTGTTTCATTCTGGTCCAGAAAGATTTAAAGCGGCTGCTCGCTTACAGCAGTATCGAGCACGTCGGCATAATTTCCGTGGGTTTAGGTTTAGGCGCTCCTTTAGCCATGGCCGGAGCACTCTTACACGTTCTTAATCACGCGGTGGTCAAGTCTTTCATGTTCTTCGGCGCCGGCGATATTGTCAGCGCTTACCAGAAACATAATATGAACGCTATCCGGGGGGTAATTAAAGCGCTGCCGTTTACGGGGATCATGCTCCTTTTGGGAGTATTCGCGCTGACCGGATTTCCGCCTTTTTCCATATTTATCAGCGAGATCCTGATCATAATCGCGGCTTTCACTAACGGCTCATATTTGATCGCCGGGTTATTGTTATTCTTTCTGGCGATTATTTTCGGGGCTTTCATTTATCATTTCGGAGAAATGCTTTTTGGCAATCTTCCTAAGGGGATGAAAGCAGCCGGTACTCCTTTAAGCGCTAAGCTGGCTTTTTTGTTTTTATTCTTTCAGATGTGCGCGGTAGGTTTTGTGCTGGTATTCATTAAAAAGGACCTGTTATGGATTGTTCAGAAATTATTTCAGCTCTAAAAAGCAAATTCCCGGATTTTGTTGCGCTGGCGAGCTCTCAGGATCATCCGGATGAGCTTAGGCTTAAGGTGGATCCGCGGATTTTCAAGGATACGGCCCTGGCCCTGCATAAAATTCTTTCTTCGCCGGTGATGATGCTTTTTGCCCTCGATGAGCGCCGGGAAAGAGGCGTATTCGTGGTCAATGGCGTGTTCTGCGGTTTCAGGAGTTCCCAGTGGGTTATGGTCAGTATGGATATCCCGCAGGATAACCCTGGTTTTGAAACCTTGGCCAAAAGCATGCATTCGGCCAGCCTCTTTGAACGGGAGATCCAGGAGATGTTCGGGATCGAGCCCAGGGGAAATCCGGACTTAAGGCGGTTAAAACTGCATGATGAGGTTTGGCCGCAGGCTAATTTCCCCCTGCGCAAGGATTTCCAGAAAGTTCAGCCGGGAAATTTAGGGGAATATAAATTTGGCAGGGTGGATGGGGAAGGTATATTCGAAGTCCCGGTCGGGCCGGTGCATGCCGGGATCATCGGGCCGGGCCATTTCCGCTTTAGCGTGGCTGGAGAACCGATCATAAATCTGGAACCCAGGCTGGGATTTACCCATCGGGGAGCAGAAAAGCTTTTTGAAGGCAAGTCTTATCTGGAAGCGCTGAAGTTGTCGGAATGCGTTTGCGGGGATTCGGTTTTTAGCCATAGCCTGGCTTTTACCCGGGCGGCCGAGAAGATTTCCGGGATATCAATCATTTCTCAGGCAGCTTATTTAAGGGCGATATTTTTAGAGCTGGAGCGGCTGTATAATCACGTCAACGATATCGGAGGCATAGCTTTAGATGTGGGCTTTAGTTATCCCAGCGCATATGCTTCGATCATCAAAGAAGCTATCCTGCAATTGAACGAAAAGCTTACTGCCAGCCGTTATCTAAAAAATGTTAATGCGCTGGGGGGTGTTTCCGTCGAGATAAATGAAAGCAAGAAAACGCTGCTTCTGGGATCTCTTGAACAGATAAAGCGGGATTTCAATGAGTTGGTTGAAATTTTATATTCCAGCGGTTCTTTTATGGACAGGGTGGATACAGCCGGAGTTTTGATCAAAAAAACCGCCGAAGACCTGGGAGTGCTCGGCCTGGCCGGCCGGGCTTCAGGCGTAGCCATTGATTTAAGAAAATGTTTCCCCGGGGTATATAAGGAAGCTAAATTCAAAATGGCGCTGGAGGAATCCGGGGATGTTTTAGCCCGATTGAGAGTGAGGATTTTTGAGTTCGTCGAATCCTGCCGCTTGATCGAGGAATTTGGGGGTAAGCTATCCAGCTGCGATAAAAATAAAGTTGGCCCAATATTAAAAGAAGGCTGCGCTTTAGGCTACGTCGAGGGCTGGAGAGGGCCGATTCTCTACTGGCTTAAAACTGATCCCGCGGGAATGATCGCCAGGTGCAAGATAGTAGATCCTTCTTTTCGTAATTGGCAGGGGCTTGCTTATGCGGTTTTAGGTAATATTATTCCTGATTTTCCGCTGTGCAATAAAAGTTTTGATCTGTCGTATTCAGGAAACGACCTCTAAACCATGATAAATATATTAAAAAGCAGAATATTAAAAGGCGTGGTGACCAGGCATATCGATAGGAAGATATCCCGCGAGATCGAATCCGTCGGGGGCGAGTTGAGGACCGCTATATTTAAAAAATTCAGCCGCTCCTTGAATATCCGCGAAGTCGACACCGGTTCCTGCGGAGGCTGCGAATCGGAGATCATTTCCGCGACCAACCCCATCTATGACTTGCAGCGCTTCGGCGTAAATTTTGTGGCTTCGCCCCGCCACGCGGACGCTCTGCTGGTTACCGGGCCGTTATCCAAGAACATGCTTATCGCTTTGAACAAGACTTATGAGGCTATGGCTGAACCGAAATTTGTGATCACTCTCGGCGATTGTGCCTTAGACGGAGGTATTTTTAAAGGTTCTTACTACATTGAAAAACCGATCAAAGATATTCTGCCGGTTGTTTTGCATATTCCGGGTTGTCCTCCCGGGCCGCTTACTATTATTAATTGCCTATTGGAATTTCTCAGCAATCCCTATGAATAAAAATCCTAAACTGACGAAAGTTGCATTTCCGGCTAAGCCTTTGAAAAGCCCTTTTAAATTCCCGGACAATAATTATTTTTTGAACACTGGTTTTTATTTCGCTTTTAAAAGAATATTTAACTGGAAGGCCTTAAGAGGGCAGGAAAGATTAAATAAAATTTTTATCAACGAAAGAGTGGTGGAGATCCCCTTCGCGATAAAACACCTCAGCGTTCTACCCGTTGCCGTCAGTATTTTAGATATTGGCTGCGTGGAGAGCCCAATGCCTTTGATGGGTGCAGGATTAGGCTTCAGGGTAACCGGATATGATTTTCGGGAATATCCCTATGTTCATCCGAATCTGACGTTCAAGCAGGGGGATATTTGCACCATGCCTTTCCCGGATGAAACTTTTGACGCAATGGTATGCCTGTCGACCATTGAGCATTTGGGGATCGGATTTTACAAAGATCCCAAGATGATTGAAGGCGCGGATATCCGGGGGGTAAAAGAGGCGTTACGCGTCCTTAAATATGGAGGCAGGCTTATTTTATCCGCTCCGGTCGGGAAAAAACAGATGACCAAATATCAGCGAGTCTATGATATCGCTTCTTTTAATAAGCTGTTTCAGGGGAATTCCATACTGGAGCAGAAGTTTTTCGTTAATTCCCGCCCTTATGAAGATTCTCCTAACTGGTGGGGGGAAGTTAATGCCGGCGATGTCGAGTCTATAGACGACACCAGCGGCGCTACTGTGGCCGTGGGCATGGCTGTAGCGTTAAAAAAGCGATGATATTTGTTGTTGGACAGACAAAAAACCGTTGTATAATAATAAAACGCTTTTAGACAAACTTTAAAAACAATAATGGAAATTTCTAAACCGGCTGGAAATTTTATCCGAGAAATAATCGACGCAGACCTGGCTAAGGGGAAAAACGATGGCCGGGTCCATACCCGCTTCCCTCCGGAGCCGAACGGCTATCTGCATATCGGGCACGCCAAGAGCATCTGCCTGAATTTCGGGCTGGCCCGCGACTACAAAGGGCTTTGCAATTTGCGTTTTGACGATACCAATCCCGAGACCGAGGAAGTGGAATATGTGAATTCCATCAAGGAAGACGTGCGCTGGCTGGGCTTTGATTGGCAGGATCGTCTTTATTACGCTTCGGACTATTTTGATAAGATCTACGGCTATGCAATCGAACTGATCAAAAAGGGCAAAGCTTTTGTCTGCGATCAGACTTTGGAAGAAATGCGCAAGTCCCGGGGAACGATTACCGAAACCTGCACGGAAAGCCCGTACCGCAACCGCAGCGTCGAGGAGAACCTGGACCTATTTGCCCGGATGAAGGCCGGTGAGTTTGCCGATGGCTCCAAAGTCCTGCGGGGCAAGATCGATATGACTAGCCCCAATTTACTGATGCGCGACCCGGTATTTTACCGGATCAGGAAAGTTGCGCATCATCGCACCGGCGGGAAGTGGAGTATTTACCCTACATACGATTTTACCCACGGCATCTGCGATTCTCTCGAGGGGATCACTCATTCCATTTGCACTTTGGAATTCGAAGTGCACCGCCCTTTGTACGATTGGATCCTTGACCAGCTGGGAGTTCACCATCCTCAGCAGATCGAGTTTGCCCGTTTGAACGTCAGCCACACCCTTTTAAGTAAACGCAAGCTCCTGGAACTGGTGGAGAAAAAATACGTCAGCGGCTGGGATGATCCCCGGATGCCGACCATCTCCGGGTTCCGGCGCCGCGGTTATAGCCCGGAATCGATAAGGAAGTTTTGCGAACAGATCGGGGTGGCTAAAGCCGGCAGTATTATCGAGTTGAATGTTCTGGAAAACTCCATCCGCGAGGAATTGAATAAAACCGCGCCCCGGGCCATGGCCGTGCTGCGGCCGGTCAAGGTGATCATCGATAATTACCCCGAAGGTAAAAGCGAAGAAGTGGATGTGATCAATAATCCTGAAGATCCGTCAGCCGGAAGCCGTAAGGTTCCCTTTGGCCGGGAACTTTATATTGAAGAAGATGATTTCCGCGAGGATCCGCCGAAACAATTCTTCCGTTTATCTCCCGGCCGCGAGGTGCGCTTGCGCTGCGCTTATTTTATCAAATGCGTGGGAGTAATTAAGGACGCATCGACCGGGAAGATTAAAGAGATCCACTGCACTTATGACCCTAATACCCGGGGCGGAGATTCTTCGGATGGCCGCAAGGTCAAAGCTACCCTGCACTGGGTATCCTGTCGCCACGCGATTTTGGCCGAGGTGCGTTTGTACGATACCCTTTTTACCAAACGTGACCCTAACGAAACAGCGCAGGGCCAGGAATTCACGGCCAACCTTAATCCTAAATCTCTGGAGATTTTAGCTGCGTGTCCGGTGGAGCCCGGCCTTAAAGATGCCCGGCCGGGAAGCAGATTTCAGTTCGAAAGATTAGGGTATTTTGCGCTGGATCCCAAGGACAGCGCTGCGGGAAAATTGGTTTTTGTGCGCACGGTTACTTTGCGGGATACCTGGGCCAAGATCGAGAAGAAGTTATAAGTTTAAAGCCGGCCTTTGAATTCTTGCGCTCTTTTGGCCCTCGAAGCAACTACTTGCCTTCCGTTTTTAAATCCGCTCAAACCCAGGTTCCAGGCTTGATGTAAAACATCAAAGATCTCCTCTTTGGAAGCTCCCTCCGGGATATAATCTTTAAGATTCTTTAAAAGCCAGTCCGCAAAAGCCTGGTTGGCCAGATCGTATAACTTCGGGGAGTTCATTATTTCCTGCCAGGAGTATTTTTGAAAAAAAGGATAAAGCCGTTGCACGTCCTGGTAAGCTCCGGGGCTAAACCCGTATGCTCCAAAACCTTGGGAGTCAGGGTGGATATAAGTAGGGGGTACGGCTTCCGGCGGCTGTAGCGGCTTTGGGCTTTCCAGATAGTTCAGCCCGATCCTGAGGTATTGCCAAAGGTCCGCTGAAGCCGAGCTAAAGGTTATCCCGCTGTAGCCCAGGCCAGCAGTCGGTAAGGGGAGTGTGATTTCCGCGGAAAGAGGTTTATAAGCAAATACCAGGCTGGCTGTCAGCATTAAGATCATTATTCTGGATTTTAGACTTTTTCTAGCCATTTTAGTCCTCGAAAATAAGAAACCCGGTATAACCTGCCAAAACTCTGGCAAACTATACCGGGCGCAAAAAAAAGACCCTAAAAAGGAATATTCAGGGTCTTTTAAGTCTTTCCTTTTGGCGGCCAGGCTGTCCTAAATTTCTTAGGACCCTTTGGCTTTGCGTCCCAGCATTACTGCTAGTTTGCCTTTATCAGTAGGAACACCAGATTGTAATTTAACGCTTATTTCTAATTAAAGTATGCCTTATTGTTGGTAAATTTGCAAACTTATTTTTTTACACCAATTAATTCCCTTGCCAGGAGATTTGATACGTAATAGAATATATTCCTTGAACAATTTGCGAGGATGGCGGAATTGGCAGACGCGACAGTTTGAGGGGCTGTTGGCTGTATAAGCTGTGAGGGTTCAACTCCCTCTCCTCGCACTAAATAAAAACTCGGGGACGGTTCTTATTTATTTTTAAGCGGGAATGAGCCGTTTAAATAAATGAGAACCGTCCCCTATTTTTATTTACGCTTATCCACCACGTAATTGCTTTTTTTCTGGCTTTTGGCGTAAGCTTTTAATTCCGCTCCGATCTCGCCGATCTGGGCCACGTGCTCGATCTTTCGGGATTCATTAGTGACCACACCGATGGAGATCGACAAGAGGGGGTTTTTTATTTCCGCGCCCTGGCGGTCATGGGCGGTGATATAACCGTTTTTCCAGTCGATCTCATTGTAGAATTCTTTGAGCGCCTTGTCGAAATTATCGATGATCCCCGGGCAGAGCACATCCGCGGTGGGAATGGAAGTAACCACCACAAAATCGTCGCCGCCGATATGGCCGACAAAATCGTCGGGATTGCCAAGTTCCTGGGTCGTCCGTAAAAGGATGCGCGCGGTTTCTTTGATGACGTTATCCCCCCGTTCAAACCCGTAAGTGTCGTTATAGGCCTTGAATTTGTCCAGGTCCACGTAGCAGACCGCAAAAAGTTTCTGGCTGCTCAATCGCTGATTGAGTTCGTTTAATATGGAAATGTTGCCGGGAAGCCGGGTCAGGGGGTTGGCTTCCAGATCGATCTCCGTGCGGCGCAGGATCATTTTGATATGGGCCAAAAGCTCTTCCGGTTCAAAGGGTTTGACGATATAATCGTCGGCGCCGGCATCGATCCCGTCGACCTTATCGGTTATTTCACCCTTTCCGGTGACCATGATTATCGGCAGATGACGCAGAAGGATGTCTTTTTTGATCCGGCGGCAGACCTCCCGGCCGTCCATTTTAGGCATTTTGTAATCCAGCAATACCAGATCCGGAGTTTTCTGAGTGATTATCTTTATCGCCTCTTCGCCGTTTTCCGCCTCGATAACTTCGTATTTCTCCGCTTCCAGGGTGATCTTGAGAACATCCCGGATATCCGGTTCGTCGTCTACTACCAAAACTCTTAGTGGCATAAATACCTTCTTTTTAATAAGCCTGAGGCAGGGTGAAGCTGAAAGTCGTTCCTGAGCCGACCTTGCTTTTTACCCAGATCTTCCCTTTGTGCGCGGTAACGATATTTTTTACCATGGCCAACCCCAGGCCGGTGCCTTTGATCTCCTGGTTCATTACCGAATCCACCCGATAAAATTCGGTGAATAATTTATCCATCGCCGATTCGGGCATGCCGCAGCCGGTGTCTGAGACATCGACCTGGACCTCTTTATCCAGCCGGGTCAAGCTGACTTTGATCTTGCCCTGGGGGGTGTATTTGACGGAATTATTGATCAGGTTAATGAAGGTCCTTTTTATCTGGCTGTAATCAGCCATGACTTCGGGCAGGTCGGCCGGAGATTCAGAGGAAAATTCTATTTGTTTCTCTTTAAATTGCACGGCCAGCAGATCCGCTACCTCATCGACGATAGACTTCAGGTTAAGAGGGGCAAGTTTAAGTTCGACCTTGCCGCTTTCGATGCGCGAAAGGTCCAGCAGGTCGTTGACGAACGAGACCAGCTCATCGGAGTGCTTGTTTATTTTAGCCAGGCGCTTGCCGACTTCTTCGGGCAGCACCCCGAGTTTCCCGGATAAGAGGATCGAGGCGTAGCCTTTTATCGAGGTCAGCGGCGTTCTTAATTCGTGGGAGACGTTGGAAACGAAATCATTCTTGCGCTGGCTTAATTTTTTGACTTCTTCCAGGGCCCGGGATAACTCGCGGGTCCTTTCTTCGACCCGGTTTTCCAGGTCCTGGTGGGCCTGCCAGGTTTTTTCGAACAGGCGGGCGTTTTCCAGCGCCTGGCCGATCTGATTGGCCAGGATGGTGATCAATTCTTCGTCGCCTTCGGTTATGATCGTATCCGTTTTTTCCGCGCCCACAAAAAGCAGGCCGGGATTGCCTTCTTTGGCCAGGATCGGGGCAAAGACAAAAGAGACCACCCCGAATGTTTCTTTGGTGCTCTTGGTGTCGGCGGGGTTTTCCCTGGAGGCTATCGAAGAAACCGCCTTTTCGTTATGGATAAGTCCGTTGTAGGTTTCCTTATGCGCGTCGATGAATGTTTTGATCTTTGCGGCTTCTTCCTCCTCATAGCCGAGGCTTAAGCGCAGCGAGAATTTATTTTCTTTCTCATCAAAGAGAAATGCCAGGGCCTTTTGGAAGCCCAGGTCGGCGAGGTAGCTAAGCTCCACTTTTTTAAAAATCTGATTTTCTTCGAGAGTAGAGCTGATCGTCCGGGAAAGTTTTTGCAGGGTATAGAGGGAGGTAATTTTCCGGTCCAGTTCCTCCTGGGCCTTATTCAGCTCGATGTCGGTGCGCACAACCAGCTTGGCCTGCTCGTCCATTTCGTCCAGCGCCCTCTGCAGGTTGTCCACCGCGGCCTGAAGGGAATTCATTTTTGAATCCTTGGACAGAAGCAAAAAAGTCAAAGCGATGACGACCAGCAATCCGATAAATGCAAGCACCGTGTTAACTTCGAACATCGATTAGCCCTCGATAATTAGAACAGAGAAATCCTGATTATGAAAATAAATCTGGCCGCGGTAACTGCCGGCGGTTATAGGCGCCAGTTCCCCGCTGGTGTAGATCCCCAGGAAGCGGGTATCTTTGAGCCCGGCCTTGATAAGATTAAGCTCTTTCTTAATGTCCCTTCTGAGCAAATTGTATCTTGAAATCGAGCTAAATACAATAGCAAATCTGGAATTTCTTACAATGCCCTGTTTGAACAACGATCCGGACAAATTTTTCTTGGCTTCTGCGATGGCCTGAGTGGTTGCGGCCAAGCAGGTTTCCGGGGTAGAGATCATCAGCCTGATGGTGCTGCCTTCCAAGATACTGCCCTGGCAGACCAAAGCCCCTCGTTGTTCTATGGAAACCACGCTTCTTAAAAGGTATTCTTTTTCTCCGGGGATAAAAACGCCTATGGGGTAAGAGATCGAGAGTTTCCTGAGGTCTTTTGTCAATTTGGCCGCGTCGTAGCCCAGGTAGTTTTCATAAATCTCGATTGCCGGTTTGCCGTCGATGGCGTTGATGATGTTGCCTACGGCGCTGGATACGGTATGGGGTTTACCCAGCGGTTTCCAGCCGTGTTTGATCCCGACTCCGAAAGTGGTTTTTCCTCCCCAAAGGATACCCGCGCAGCTGTTGTTGATCGCCTCATTGTTGAGATAAAGGCAGGAGTGGGAGGGGTCGTACTGGTTGGAGAGGGATGTTCCGATGCAGGGGAAGCCTCTGCCGAGGTTATCCTGAAGGCCGGCGATAAAATTAGGCCCGCCTTCTATCTGCTGGTCAAAAAAAAGCAGCCCCAGGTTGCGGGGGATGTTTTTAAAACCCAAAAGCAGTTTTTCAGCCAGCTCTTTGCCGCAGTTAAAAGGATTTTTTTCGCTAATATCCCGGGTAGCGGCGACCCGGCAGTAAGCGCCGTCGGGGAAGCCCAATAACATCACCGCTATGCCGTGTTTGAATATTCCCTTATCGGAAATGATCGCCGGACCCGAAGCGCCGATTATCGGGACATCCCTGAGCAGGGCGTTGAAACCCCTGATCGCTCCGGCCGCCGAAAAATCGTAGGAATTGAATACCAGGCAAAGATCTATTTTTTCGCTGTTATTCAGCTGATTTTTAGCCTGCTTGATCGCTTCTTCTGCAGCCAGGAAAGAATTATCTTCGAGGCTGAAGCCGATTCCTATATCCAGCATTATTTTGCAAAGATGTTGGTTTAAAATCTATTAGTTTAACTGCGTATTCATACTGAGTATATAATACCCGGGGCCCAAGGTCAATAAATTTATTGACTAAGGATACCCCTGATAGTACAATAACTTAGAAAAATTAAATTATTACCTGAAGATTGGGCCCCATCGTCTAGCCTGGTCCAGGACGCGTGGTTCTCAGCCACTAAACACCGGTTCAAATCCGGTTGGGGCTATTATTATATCGTTTAAAAAAGATCTTGATGCATCCAAACAAAAGGAGTTCACCTTGAAAACCAAAAAGACTCCCGGCCAGGTAGTGGTAATCATCACCATCTTTATCGCGGTCATAATCCTTTTAACCATAGTCCTCATCAATATCAGCAAAGTCAGCGATATCAAAACTTCCACCTCCCAGATCGCGGACAGCGGCACTTTGCAACTGGCTTCGCAGTGGTCGCAGTATATCAATGAGTTACGGGATACTTTGAGACGAAAACTCGCTACCGGGTTTGGTTGCGGTATGATCGGTGACACACAACTCGTATGTTTTAATTGGGGGTTGATCCTCCCTCTATTTGGAGTATTGTTAGCTCTTGTTCTTGCGTTTTGGAGCCGGCCGTTGAGCTTAGGAATACTAATACTGGTCGCCAATCCACTTTGGGGCGAAATTAATTTTCTTATGAAAGCCGGATTCTCGAATGCGGCCGCGCAAATGACCGAATATTCCTCCCTCAGGGAGGGTGCTATAGGCTCCATGCTTGAGCAGGCCCAGACGGATCAAGAACGTGCGACACTAAAATCCGAAGACGTATACCAGTACATACTGGCATCCCACTATGATAAAAATGGGGTGTTGATAGTAGACGATGCATATATATACGATTTAACCAATACGCCCGAAGCCCCTATTTTGAAGGGGAAGCAAGAGGTGCCCCGTTATGTTTGCTGGTATTGGGCTGATCGCCATCGCAAGGTAACGGAAGCGGGTTTAGGCCCGGAGATCGCGCTGCTTATCAACAACCTGGTAAAGGTCACTGAGTTCAATAAATGGGACACTACAACATGGATGTATACCGAGGTTTCTTTAAAAGTAGACGCCTTGCATATAACTTGTGACGACGGCGCTTGCCCTGACTGGGCTGTTCCAGATAAACAGATAGTAAGAATAATTTCGCATGTCACCGCAAATGAGCCTACGGATATTTGGCAATGGTTTTGGCAGCTTATAACCGGCAACGCCAACACAGGATTCTTGCCCCAGAAATTCACTGAATTGACTACTAGGCTGCTCGCTGCTCCGGTATATGCCGGCTATGTAACTTGGACCAACCAAGAGATTGGGCAAGTTAGTGAGGTGTTGCGCGGATTCCTGCTCAGGGACATGGAGTTACTCAACCTCCCGGTCTCTGGCCGGATCCCCACTCTTGGTGACTGGTTGCCAATTTGGTATAATAAGGATAATCCCCATGACCCTGACACCATCTATGGAAGGTTGTATGAAGTAGTGTATGGAAACCCCACAACAAATGGGATCCTGGCTTGGCGCACTCAATTGGAGATGATCAATGCTGATGTCAGCAATATTGTTCCCCTGCCTAATGGCGATTGCCTTAATGGTACAGGTACGGACGCGTATGAGTGCGCCAGCACGTATTGTTGTAAATACAACGATTCCGGGCAATGCATATGTTATTGCTGCCCCTTCCATACTTGCACCTGGTTTGGGAATTATTGCTCTTGCAATCCGGAATTATATTCATTAGGATTATGCGGCCACGGGGATTTGTACAGCACTATTAGCCCGCCTTGCCCTCTTCGTACCCGGTCAGTGTATTGCCCTTGTAACGATTGCGGAGGACCGCACACTCCCAGTTCGCACGCGATACAGGCTTGCCGTTTTCAAGGAGAACTGAACTGGGCCACCACTTCAGGGCCTTCAGAAATAGCCCAGGCCATTGAGCTTTTAGTTAATTTAGAAACCTCTCTGCGAGGTGTTATGGACGCCATTGAGACCTTCGCTAATGCGGCCAATAAGATATTGTATCCCGATACTACTACGGAGGATTTGCAAAAAGAAGCGATCTACGGCTGGGTAGACGAGAAAAACCATAACTATCATATTGCCCAAGTGCTGCTGGACAATTATCCCTCAAGAGATAAATTCCCGTATATAAAAGAAGGATATGATTGGGGCGGCCTTTTGAAAACCTGGACTATTAAGGGCCAGCTTAGCGGCTCGATAGGCGATATTACGGTCTCGCGCTATACCAATGATATTGCCGTTGGCCCCTGGTGGACGTTCAGGTACCGCAGGAATCCCGCAGGTCCGGAATGGCCCATAAATGATTTAAGCGGGATCATTGATGGCATTCAGCGAACAGGAGCCCCCGGCAGTGCAGCCTCCGGCTTGACAACTTACGGCATTACCAGCCGAACCAAGGGGCACTACGGCATGAGCAAAGACGATATTTACATCCAAAGAGAGCAGTGAGATTTTTAAAACTCTTTTTATTTTCTTGTCTTTCGATTTTTTTTGCCGCTTCTTTTTTGGAAGCCCAAGATCCACCGGTCGATCTGGTGGTATTTGCTCCTCATCCGGACGATGAAGCCCTGGCCTGCGGCCAAACAATAATCCAGGGGGTGAAAGAGCACAAGAAAATAAAAGTGGTTTTTTTGACCAATGGTGATGGTTCGGAGTCCGGCGCAGCCGCTTTTGCAAATAAACCCGAATCCGGGGTCGCGGCGCAGGATTATATTGCCTTGGGTCAAGAGCGCCAGGAAGAAGCGCTGCGGGCAGCAATTCAGATGGGCTTGCCTCAAGAAGACCTGATTTTTTTAGGCTACCCCGATGACGGGCTGATTTTCTTGTGGGGCCAGGAAGAACATGTCAGGTATAGATCAGAGCATACCAATCAATCCTCTTCGATTTATAAGAAAACCTGGGGCAGGGCGAAATCCGGATACAGCCGGGAAAACCTGACCCAGGACATCAAAGATATTCTCAAAAAATACCAGCCCAAGATAATTTACTCGCCTTCCCCCCTAGACAAACACAAAGATCACGTTGCCGGCGCTAATTTTTTGAATAAAGCGCTGGATGAGCTCAAAAACGAGCAAAAAGATAAATTCATTAACCCCGAAGTTTTTTACTATATAATCCATACAACTTCCAATTCGAGAGTTCCGGCTGTTGACTTATGTTCTAATGGTCAGGGCGTCGCTTCCTCTTTAAAGCTGGCTAAGGCTGAGGCCATAAAAGAATACCGCACCCAATTAGTTCTGGAGGAAATGAAAAAATTGGCCGATTATTTCATTCAAAAAGACGAATCTTTTTATCATGTCCCGGATTCAAAAGAGGGATATCTTGCCCGGCTGGGGGATGAATGGTCCGGGGTGGCGGCCCGGATGAAAAGCTACGGTTATAATCTTAATCTTGGCGTAGTCGCCGATGTAGCCGGAGATATTAACGATTCCGGCATAGTCCTGGTAAAAAAAGAAAAGATATTCTCCGATAATCCGGAATTGGTTTTTCAATTGGTCGACCGGATCGTTCAAGCGCATAATTCTCAAGACGTGATACCGGTGGTAAAGCATTTTCCCGGGCTGGGGTCAGCGTTCAACGACACCCATAAATGGCTGCCTAAAGTCGATTCCTCCAAATCCAGCCTTGAGGAGAAAGATTTAGCCCCCTATAAAAAATTGATCAGAAAAAACCGGCCCTTTATGATCATGACCAGCCATGCCATCTATCCGGCCCTCGATAATAAACCCGCTTCGCTGTCTTATAAGATCCAAAGCCAGCTTCTTAGGAAAAAACTGGGATTTAAGGGGCTGATCATTTCCGATGAATTGCTGAACATGCAGGCGATGGGAGAATACGCTTTGCAGCAAGGGATCGCCGGGCCTTTTATTGGAGAAATCGCGGCCATGTCTTTTTCCGCGGGGACGGATATGGTCATAATCTATCCTGATCCGGAAAAAGCCGAGGAAGTCATCCTTACCGTACTGCGATCAGTTAAGAAAGCCGTCAAAGACGGCAAACTTACCGAGCGGGAAATCGACGATTCGGTATCCAGGATATTGAAAGAAAAAGAGAAGGTTTTTGGCAAGCCGCTGGCATACTTATTAAAAGCCATGTCCTTTGAGGACAAAATATGCCAAAAAATCATCATTGATACCTACGGCGACGCCGAGGTGGCGATTAAATATAACCTGGGCGGCATACATGTCCGCGAGTATAAAATTATCCCGCAAGTCCAAGCTAGGGCAAAAACGCCTTTTTTTATCGCCGGACAGCATGAAGGAGGCGGGGTGATCGAAGTTAAGCTCGATCTTGACACGCAGAGCGCATATTTAACCGGCAGAGAATTTGAAAGAATCTTTAATCCCCAGGGGGAAAAGTTTCCGCCCGGCACCAAGGCTCAGGATGAACGAAAAACGTCTTGCGCAACCGAAAGATCATTTTTTGATTTCAGCCTGCTTTCCCGGGAAGAGCAGGAGAGGATAATAAATATCCTTGCCGGCTCGGTTGACGGATATATCAAAGAGTACACGGAAATTAAGCAAAGAAAAATTTTAGCCCCTCCCAACCCGGATTTCCTTTCGCCCTTGTATATAGACATGGTAAGCGATGCTCCCGCTGTAATCCTTAAAGACTTTAGGGACCTGCCAATAAAATGGCTGAGGAATTTTCCCGATCGTAACACGGCAATCTGCGCTTACAAGCTTTTTAAGGAAACCTTCCTGCGCTGGGATTTAGAAGAGCAGAAATTCGGGAATATCCATGATCGATCCCATCCGGAGCTTCTGGCTGATCGGATGATCCTTAAATTAACCCGGCTTCAAGAAATGCTTAGCCGGATTAGGCCGGTTCTTCCCTCCGGAGAGCTTCGTGTGCTCTGTCTGGCGGCTCATCCGGACGACGAAGAAGCCGAAAGCCTGGCCTATTTCAAAAAAAGGTTTAATGCCAAAACTTACATTCTATTAGCTACTCGGGGAGAGGCCGGAGAGAATCAGATCAGCCCGGTATTGTATGATGATTTGGGTTTTTTGCGCACCGAAGAGATGGAGCGGGCTGCGCAGGTTTTAGGAGTTGACCGGGTCTATTACTTGAACAAGAAGGATTTCGGGTATTGTTTTGACCCGCAGGAAGCCTTTCAAAACTGGGGGAAACAAGAGACATTATTGCAGCTGGTTTATTTTTTCCGGCTGATCCGCCCGGATATCGTGATCACTGAGTACACCGCTTCGGTTGACCATTGCGCTCATCAGGCGCTGAATATTCTCGGTCAGGAGGCCTTTGACCTTTCCGGCGATCCTAAAACTCTGCCCGAGATGATCAAGGACGGGTTGCCGGCCTGGCAAGCGGACAGAGTTTATCAAAGAAAATTCGCTCAAAAAGAAGGGGGGCCGCTGGATGAGATCGCAATCGATCCTGATGAGCTGATACCTTCGGTCAACAAGACTTATCGTAAACTGGCCGAGGAATCTTTGAGTGAGCACAAAAGCCAGGGGGAGATGGCCGATCTTTTTTCCTATCCCGGAAAAATCGTATATGGGCTGGTTAAGAAAGCCGATGATGACAAATATAAAGCAGGCGGGATTAATCCCGGGGAGAACTCAAAAGCCGCTTATTCCGGGTTCCCCGGGATAAAGATAGCAGCTAAATTGAGGATTGGTTTGATCGAACGGGATGACAATATTTTATTTGCCAGCCTTAAGATCCTGGGTTGCGACTTGAAGAACCTGGATGAAAAAAACATCCGGGAAAATGATTTATCCGGGCTGGACACTATTTTGATCGGCAAGGGCGCTGATAAGCTGTTTTCCGATGAAAATATCCGCAAACAATTGGAAGATTTTACGGCTAAGGGAGGTAACCTGGTAGTTTTGTTTCAGCCCAGAAAGCCGGAGACGGTTAGCATTGTCTCCGGGCAGTTCCAAATGATTTTTGACGGGATAGTCGACCCTGCCAGCCCGGTCACCTTTCTTGTTCCTGAACATCCGCTTTTTAACTGGCCCAATAAAGTTTCCGCAGGAGATTTTTCCGGCTGGCGCCAGGAAAGAGGGCTGTTTTTCCCCGAAAAATACGATCGCCGTTTTAAAGAATTGACCAGCTGTCCGGATTTTCAATGTCAGGCTGTAAAAAGCGGCTATCTTGTTTCTGATTACGGCCGGGGAAGCCTGATTTTCAGCACTTTTTCCTGGAACCGCCAACTCCGGGAATTCCATCCGGGCGCATTGAAGAACCTTGCCAACATGATTTCTTATCCCTTAAAAGAAACCCGCCATAAAAATAATGAAGATGGCAATTGAAACCAGGATTATTGGCATTGTTTTACTGCTGGTAATTTTATTCGCAGCCTGGGCCGGTCCGCATATCCATGGCGATAGCGTTTCTTATTATATGATGATCAGTTCTCTGGCAAAAGACGGCGACCTTGTGCTGGACCACAAAGAAGCCCAGAGGTGGGATAAAGAAAAATTTGAGGCCGTCCCTGTGGGGGTATATGTAAGGATGGACGCCGCAGGCAATATGCGTTATGCCAAACCGGTAATTTATCCGGTGGTCGCCGCTTTTTTCTTCTTGATCTTCGGCCGGCTTGGGTTAGCCGGGTTAAATGGCCTGCTTTTGGGATTATGCATAGTTTTTTCTTATCTTGGTTTGCGCCGCTATCTGGGCAGGCGCGTTTCTTTATTAATAGCCGCCGGATTTTTTTTATTCAGTTTTGTCCCGGCCTATATAAGCTGGGTCACCCCGGATATCTTTTTGTTCTTTTCCTGCAGTTTGTGTATTTTTCTGTTAAGCGTTAATAAGCCAATGGCCTGCGCTTTTATCATCGGTTTAATAGCCGGCGAGAAAATAACATTTCTGCTTATGTTGATACCCCTGGCCGGGGATTTGGCGGCTAAAAACAAGATTAAACAGCTATTAAAGGCGCTTGGTTTTTGTTCTTTCGGCCTGATCCTTACTATTCTTCTGACAAGATATTGTCTTAAGACCTTTTTCGCCTACAGCGATCCTAAATATATTTTGTTCGGCGGGGCCATCCCGCAGAGCCTGGAGGAATTACGGCTCCGCTTGGTGCTGGCTCCTTCTGAACTAGCGGATATGAGATTTAACTCTCCACAGCTTTTTTCAAGCAACATCGTTAATTTTTTTACCGGGAGGTTTAGCGGCATTCTCTGGTACGGTTTTCCCGCTGCGGTCTGTATCTTGATTTATCTGTGGCGCAGGAAAAGTGTCCCGCGGGAACAAACGTCGCAAGGCGACAGCATTCTGCTTACGGCGGTTATTCTGGCAGTTGTATTGTTAGTTTTTCGGCCTTTGAATTATTTCGGAGGAATAGGGTTTTTCGGCAACCGGTATTTTTTTATTTATCCGGCGCTGCTTTTGCCGGCAGCTTTTAAAGGAATTAAAAAACCCCTATTGATCTTTTTATTTTTCCTGCCTGCGGTTTTAGTCAGCTCGCAGGTCCTGGTTAATTCGCTTAATTTAAATAACTGGCATAAAAGTTCCTGGAGAGGCAAAAACGTCGATGGGCTTGCTGCCCATGGCTGTACAATGCCGCTGAGATATGCCGGATTAGAAGTAAATGCCGTAGAGAATTTGCCTCTGTATAGTTTTAAATTTTTCGAAGGATTAACATTATATGCCCCGCGCGGCCTTAAAAACGGTGCTGATAAGCAGATTTTTCTTGAAGGTGGCCAGGAGGCAGTATTTGTGCTCAAGAACAAGGAGGCCTCTTTGAAATTAAAGACCAGCGCCGGAGAATTTGTTATCCGGCCAGTCTTGGTCTTGGCGGATAAGGTCAGTAAAGAACTGAGAAGTTTTTTTTATTTTAAGCCGGGAAGCGATTTAAAATTGATCAGCGTTATTTTTGCGGATAAATAAGGTCAGGTTTTGAGTATAGAAAAAACCGATCCGCTCCGTTATCAGGATCTTAGGCTGCCAGTTCAAGCGGCGCAGCCACTTGTTGACGGGGTATTGTATCCTGGGAGTCAAAAATACTGCGATAGGCAGCCAGGAGCTTACCGGGAAAGATCCCGGCCGAAAAATCGTTATTTCGCTTTCTTTGCGGTAATCCTTCTGGATCTCGGATATCATTTGCCGGTCATAATCCGTGAACCTCCCCAATAATATCAGTTCGGGTTTGTATTTTTTTAAGACCGATGCCGCGAGTTTTGTTGTGGGCGGGTTTTTTTGGGTTAAGACCGCTGTTTCCGGTGGTACGAGAATATTGCTCGAGAAGGCGAAAATAGACAGGTCGGTGAACATCCATTGGCCGTCTTTTTTAAACTTCGATATTAGATCCAGGATTCTTTTTTCCTCTCCTATAGGCGGTTCTTTCAAGATAAGGCAGCCATCGATAAATTTAAACGGTATCCGCGCCATGGCCAAAACAACCAGGGCGAAGCTTAAATAATAAAGGAATCTTTTGGGATTCTTGCCGTTTTTCCTTTCAAGGAATTGCCCCAGGGCGACTGCCGCCAGCCAGCAAAGCGGGATAGAGACCAGCAAA
Source organism: Candidatus Omnitrophota bacterium (assembly GCA_026387435.1). Taxonomy (GTDB): domain Bacteria; phylum Omnitrophota; class Gorgyraeia; order Gygaellales; family Profunditerraquicolaceae; genus JAPLLS01. The sequence goes on along the minus strand of JAPLLS010000035.1, from coordinate 22,262 downwards.
TAATAATGATACCAGATCGGCCGGTGGATGACAAAACAGGTAATGGCCAGCCCCAGCCAGACAGCGGGCAGAAGGATGTTGCGCCTGGCGCCAGAACGAAGATTTGTAAATACGGCAACAGCTCCCAGCAAAACCAGGTCATAATCCAGTAAAAGCTGCGCAAAGATCACATTAAAATCAGCGCCGGGGATATTTAGTTTTGCCAAATGAGGGCTGAAGAGCTGTTCGGCAAATAAGTTTAAATTCAAATAAAAATACGGCCACATAAAGCAAATGTAAAAAACCAGGCTGCTTATCAGCCAGAAAAACGGCAAAATAAAATTTTTTGGGCGGGCGGGAAAAGGTCTATCGGTTTTTTCTTCGGCCCGGCCGATTTCCAGGAAGACGGAAGGGGCTAAAATAATTGAGGAAAATTTAGTCGCCAGCGCGAAAGCCATAAAAGCCGACGAGATAAAGAGCGCCGGTTTGCTTTTTGATCCCGAATAAATGGTCGCGCTGTAAAGGGAAAGCACGGCCAGGGTCAGGCTGGGCAGCCCGGGCATGATCGAAATGCCCAAACGGAGGAATCCCTGCGATAAGATCAGAAAAATACCCGCGGCCAAAGCGGCCGAACTGCCACTCCGGAGTTTTATAATCCGGTAAAGCCCCCAGAGCAGAAACAGGGAAAAGATTAAATTAAAAAACCTTCCGGAATACGCGCTGGCGCCGAATATTCTAAACCACGAAGAAAGAAGTTCGGTAAAAAGCGGCGGCTGGTCGTTCCAGATCTGGCTGTAAAGTTTGAACCCCTGAAGGGAAAGCTTGGCTATAACAAGGTAAGTGCCTTCGTCAGGGTCGAACTCAAAGGTATTTTTCATTGCGGCGTTCAGCAAAAGCAGCAAAATCAATGCTCCCAAGATGAACAATATGGCCGGGCCGGTTTTTCTGAATTTAAGTAGGTGCATTTTTAAATATTATTTTAAAAGATTCCTTTATAAGTATCGCTACGTTCTTAAGGTCTCCTCCGGTAGCGCGTCCGGCTTTTCTCGGGTAATGGCTGACCGGAAGTTGAATGAATACAGGGCGGTAATTTTTCAAATTATACAGGATTTCAAAGTTTATTGTTGCTCCCGCGGACATTAAAGCCAGAGGTTTTATTAATCCGGCTTTAAATAACTTAAATCCGCAATTAATATCCTTGATAAAGGGCTGGATCCTTAAAATAAGATTAGCCAGGAAATTCCCGCTTGAGCCCAGCAACCTCCGGTAGGGATTGTCATTTCTTCTTCTGCGCCAGCCCAGGATAAAATCAATCCCGGCTTTTGCTTCCCACAGCCTCTCCAGATCAGCTATGTCGAACTGGCCGTCCGCATCGAAAAGCAAAATCCAATCTTTCGCGGCCGAGATTATCCCCTTTCTGAGGGCCCAGCCATAGCCGGTGTTTTTAGGGCTGTTTATTAAACTGATCCGGGGATGTTTGCGGGCTAATTCCGCAAGGATTTTTGGGCTTTGGTCCGTGCTGCCGTCATTGACCGCGATGATCTCGAAATCATCGGTCAGCTTTTCCAAATAAGCCAGGATCGTTTTTAAGGTAAGTTCAACATTCGCCTCTTCGTTATATATGGGCAAGATTACTGACAGGCTGAGTTTTTCCGGGGTTTTTTGCATAGGTTTTATTGTTGGACAAATTATATCATGGAAACTTTAAAAGCCAATAAATAAATCTCGGGAATATTCCCGGTTATTCACTTATAAAAAAAGTTTGACTTTAAAAATTTATTATGATATATATGGATAATAAGTCATAATGGCTTTGCCAGGCCGCTTAGAGCGGATCTTAGGTAATGTTTTTGTTCACAGCTTAACATAATTTAAGGAGAAGAAATGAAAAACTCGTTTTTCTTTTTTTTGATCCTGCTCGCCTTTTCGTTAACCGGCTGTGAAAAACTGAAAATAGGCGCAACCGCGCTTACCCCCTCCGTCAAACCCGAAGGAACGATCATTGCCCAAGTAGGAAATATGTATATTACCCTGGAACAGCTGGACCAGGAGATCGCGGAGATGAATGCCCGCTTCAATAAGGACGCTGAGCCTAAGAAATTGACTCCGGAAGAAAAGACCGCTTACTTAAAAGAAGTATTGGTCCCCCGGTATCTTTTCTATATCGAGGCTAAGGCCAACGGCATTGACAAGGAGCCCAAGATCAGAGAGCAGCTTTTAAATGTGGAAGTAAGCCTGGTTGCCGGGGAATTTTTGAGTAAAGAAACCATAGATTCCAACCCTCCGGCCAAGGAAATAGAGGCTTTCTACGCGCAGTATAAGGACCAGTTCCGCCCCGCCGAAGAACGGAGGATCCGCGAAATTATGGTGCCTACCGAAGCCGAGGCTAAAGAGGTCCTCATTGAATTGCTGAAAGGCACGGATTTTGCTTCATTAGCTCAGGAGCGCTCCAAGGCGGAAAGCGCTTCTAAGGGCGGGGATCTGGGTTTTATCGCCAAAGGCCAGCGGGGGGCAGACTTTAAGAAATTTGACGAAATTGCCTTCTCGCCTTCTTTGGAAAACGGGCAGATCAGCTCGGTGTTTAAAGACAAGCGGGGCTATTACATCATCAGGCTTGATGCCAGCCGCGGAGGCCAGGTGCCTTCTTTAAATGATGTTTGGGACGAGGTTAAGAGTACCTATGTGTCTATAAAACAACGGCAGAAAATGCAGGAGCTCAATGGCAAATTAGCCAAAAAAACCAGCGTTACGTATTACCAAGAAAAGGTGAAATAGCCTATGTTTCAGCCTAATCCGGAATTTAAAAAGAAGTTGTTGATCGTAATTGCTATTGCTTGTGGTATTCTGGCAGCGGTGTTGGCCCGCATGTATATTGCGGAAAAAGAGTTGAAGTTAAAAACAGAGATAGAAGCGGTCAAGAAGCGCGAGGAAGCTGAAAGGCTGGCCAGGCAGGTTAAGAAAGTTGCTATTCTGGTGGCAGCGCGCACCATTTCTCCCGGAGTGCCGATCGTGGCCGAAGATATTGCCAGCCGGGAAGTCCCGGAAGATTATATCCAGCCAGGGGCGATAGCCTCAACTATTAACATCGTCGGAGTGTACGCCCAGTCACAGATCCTCGAAGGCGAGCAGATACTCAGGAATAAGCTTGGGGCTCCGCCGGAAAAACCCAAAATCATCTCGGAAATCACCCCCCGCGGCAAAAGGGCGGTTTCTGTGCTGGTCGATAATATCGCCAGCCTTCAGGGATTGCTGCAGCCGGGGGATTATGTGGACGCTTTGGCAATAATCAGCCCTCCGCCGGGGTCTACTATTGATGCTATTGTCAATAGAACTCCCAGAGGACAGACGGAAAAACAGGAAAAAAAGTCAGTTACTGTGCCGCTTTTTCAAAATGTCCTGGTGCTGGCCATCGGTTCAGATACGGGCGGAGCGCACATCGAGCAGCCTAAAGGGAAAGGGACAAGTGCCGCGGCAAATGCAGTTACCTTGTCGCTTACTCCTCAAGAAGCGGCTTTAGCCTCTTTTATTCAGGAACAGGGAAAGATCAAGCTGGTTACGCGTTCCAATTCTGATCTGTCCCAGACCGAGGTCGACCCGGTTAACTGGGATAATCTATTCGAATATTTATACCCCAAGGCCAGGGAAGAGGGGAAAATGCCGGTTACCGTAGAAGTCTACCGCGGACTGCAAAAAGAAGTGATTCCTCTAATATCCGAAGGGAAGAAAAAATGAGAAAAGCGCGGGCATTTTTAATAATTCTATCTCTGTTTTTATTGCCGGGCAGGGAGCTTGTTTTTTCTCAGGAGACAAAAAAGGCGGCAATTTCTTCCTCGGAAGAAACTTTATATCAGGGCGAGTTAAAGTCGATCAGCGTAAATACTCCTACTCGCGTGGTCATCGGCAAGCCCGAGATAGCTGATATCCTTTCGGTCAGCACCAAAGAGATCGTGGTTGTCGGCAAAGGGGCCGGATCTACGAACTTGATCTGGTGGGACGAAAAAGGCGAACACCATACAAGTTTAAAGGTCCTTACCGAAGCCATGGCTTATGTCAATGCTCGGATTAAAGATCTGCTCAAGGAATTGAATTTGTCTCAGATTTCTACCGAACCCTCTGACAGCGAAGGCAAAGTTTTATTGTTAGGCAGCGTAAAAACCAAGGAAGACATGGAACGGGTCAAAACCGCGCTGGGCGGCCTTTTTGCCAGGACCACCAATTTGATCCAGATCGAAGAAGAAAAAGCGATCATCGAACTGGAAGTCGAAATCATAGAGGTAGACAAAGGCTATACTAAACAAATGGGCATGGATTGGATTTTAAGCGGCGGGTCTGTGCTGCTTACTGAGCCCCCGCGTTGGGATAGGCTTGCCGATGTTCCGAACTCATTGTTCAGAGTGAGTGAATGGACGCATCAGCAATTGGAAGCGACCTTGAATTTAATGGTCAAAGACAACAAGGCTAAGATACTTTCCCGGCCAAAATTGTCTTGCCAGAGCGGCAAGGAAGCTGAGCTTTTGGTCGGAGGGGAAAAGCCGGTCATGACCACTCAAAGCGTAAGCGGTAGTTCGAACACTTCCAATACCGTAGAGTATAAGGAGTATGGGATCAAGTTGAAAATGTCTCCTTCTTTAAATTCCGACGGAAAAATAAAGCTCGGGCTTAATGTGGAAGTCAGCGATGTCGGGACTGCGGAAGTATTGGGCTTAGTCACTGCCCCAACGGCCAAAGCCTGGCCTATAAGCAAACGCTCAACCTCTACCCAGCTTTATCTTAACAATGGCCAGACTTTGGCGATCAGCGGTTTGATCAAACAAAAGACCGAAGAAGACCTGAAGAAGTTCCCCTGGCTGGGTGAAGTCCCGATTTTGGGAGTATTTTTCCGCCACCGGACTACCATAAGGGGCGGTGGAGAAGATGAGATGGGGGACACCGAGTTAGTCATCATGGTTACCCCCTCAGTGGTCGAGGATAAAGGCCCGGAAAAGCGGGAAGCGGAAAAAAAAAATCAAATTAAGCCCGGTGGAGATAAAATAGCTGATTCCCGGCCGGAAGAGGGTAAAGAAGCGATAGCTCCCAAGATATATTCTTCGGCAAACAATAAGGGAGTGGTAGTTTCACAAACAAAACCCTTTGCCGGAGGGCAACAAGGAGCTGCTGCAACCGGCCCTGCCAATAAACAAAATAGAGGAGTGGTCGTTTCGCAGGGAAAATCTTTTGCCGGCGGCAGACAACAGCCGGTTCTTGCCAAGAGCAATGCCCCTGTCCAAAACAAAGGAGCAACGGTTTCCCCTAGAAAACCTTTTGCCGAAGGGCAACAGGAGGTTCTTTTCGGTGGACCGGCCGAAGAATACGTCCAGCTAGTCAGCGAATACCTCAGCAATAATATTTTCTATCCCTGGGCAGCCAAGCAGGCTGAGCTGCAAGGGACAGTTGTTTTAAATCTGCACCTGGCCAAAGCCGGGGATTTGCTTGATTCTAATATCAGCGATTCATCGGGTTATAGCGTGCTTGACGAGAATACTATGAGCATTGCCAGGCGGATTGCTCCTTACCCGTCTTTCCCGCGGGATATAAGCGAGCAGGATCTCTGGGTGCAAATTCCTATCGTGTATAATCTAGAACAAAAAAGATAATATGGCCAAAACAATAGCCATTTTCAGCCCTAAAGGGGGAGTAGGAAGAACCTTCCTGGCCGTTAATATCGCTACCAGCCTCGCCCGCAAAATAGGCAACGGCAAAGTTCTTCTGGTCGACCTGGATTTGCAACTCCCCGGAGATATCGCAAAGCTGATGGATTTAAAACCGGTCCATAGCCTGGCCGATATTGTCCCGGAATGGGAAACCAACGATCAGTTCAATTTAACTCAAATCCAGGAATATATCCTGCACCATAACTTCAGCGGCCTGGACTTCCTTCCAATAACCCTGAATATCCGGCAGCGGGGGGTAATAAAAGAGAAATTTATCGCCTCGCTATGCGACCAGCTGGATAAAATTTACGATTATATCGTAATCGAAGGCGGCGGCGTTTTTACCAAAGTCCTGCTTACCACCCTTGGGAAATCCAACCTGATCTTATTTGTCGTCAATCCCGATGTGCTTTCTGTAGGGCAGGTAAAAGAGGCCATAGATATCATGCAGTCTTTTGCTTTCCCTTTGCGGATGATGAAAGTAGTTTTGAACCGCGCAGAGAGTCTGGGGGGCGTATCTTTTCTGGAAGTCAAATCCGCCATTCCCGGCGAGATAATTGCGCGCATCCCTTCCGACGGCAAAGCCGTATGCCTGGCTTTAAACAGAAGAAACCCGCTGGTACTGGATAATCCCCGGGCCAAGGCTTCGCTGGCGATCGATAAGCTTGCGGACGATCTGCTTACCGACCAGGAGCTTTTTACCGTTCATAAGAAGCTTGAGGGCGCTATTATCGAGACTCTTTCCGACGAGAGCCTTGAAGTGGCTCTGGAAAGCGAGACCAAGGGAGGGTTAAGCCTTTCCTCCCGGGAAAATCTCCAGCCCAAGCAGTTAACCAAAGAAGACAAGCTCAACCAGTTGAAACAGCGCATACACTTGAAGATCATCCAGGATCTGGATTTGCACCGCCTGGAAGTAGTGCTCGGCGACCCGAAGAAATTGCGGGAGTTGAAAGAAAAGGTCAAAAAATCGATATCCAATTCCCTGGCTGAAGAGACGGAAAGTTTTGTCCCTTCATTTACCGAACGGCAGCAGTTTATTAAAGAAATGATCGATGAAGCCGTCGGCCTCGGCCCGCTTGAGGATCTGGTTGCCGATCCGCTGGTGACCGACATCATGGTCAACAATAAAAACCAGATATATGTGGAGAAAAACGGTAAATTGGAACTGACTGCCAAGAAGTTCGTTTCTAACGGGCAAGTCCGGCAGATAATCGAGAGGATCATTGCGCCTTTGGGCAGAAGGATAGACGAATCCGTGCCCATGGTCGACGGAAGATTAATCGACGGTTCCCGCGTTAACGCCATAATCCCGCCTTTGGCGCTGACCGGCCCGACTTTGACTATCCGTAAGTTCCCCCAGGAACGGATGACTGTAACAGACCTGTGCCGCATCAATTCTCTTAATGAAGTGATGGGTGAATTTATAAGAATCTGTGTTATATCCCGCAAGAATATCATCGTTTCTGGAGGAACCGGCTCAGGTAAAACCACGGTCTTGAACATCCTTTCCGAATTTATCCCCGACGGAGAAAGGATCCTCACTATCGAAGACGCCGCGGAATTAAAACTTCATCATCAGCACTGGGTAAGGCTGGAGTCCCGGCCGCAAAATATAGAAGGTAAGGGCGCTATAACCGTGCGCGATTTGTTCCGCAACTCCATGCGTATGCGCCCGGACCGGATAATCATCGGAGAGTGCCGCGGCCTGGAAGCCCTGGACATGCTTCAGGCTATGAATACCGGCCATGACGGCTCAATGACCACCCTGCACGCCAATTCCACCCAGGACGTTCTGGCCAGGCTTGACTCTTTGATCTTGATGGGCGGGATAGAAATACCTTTGCGCGCTATCCGCGAAATGATCGCTTCGGCCATAGATTTGATCGTGCATACTGCCCGGCTTTCTGACGGCTCCAGGAAAGTCGTCCAGATAAGCGAATTGACCGGCATGACCGATGAACTGCATATTGGAATGCAGGATTTATTCGACTTCAAGCAAACCGGAGTAGGCGAGCTGGGCAAAGTCGAAGGCTACTTTACCCCTACTGGAAACCTTCCCACCTTCTTTGACGAGATCAAAAGACGCGGTATTTCTATTTCCGAAGATATCTTTAAACCTAAATAATGAGGATAATTAACCGTTCCCGCAACACGGTTCTTGCGGATAAAGCCAAGACCGCCGATACATTCTTTTCGAGATTAGTCGGGCTATTGAATCGCCCCAGCCTTAAGCCAAGCGAAGGCCTAATTATTACTCCTTCCAATTCCATCCACTCTTTTTTCATGCGCTTTACTTTTGACGCCATATTCCTGGACCGCAATAGGCAGGTAATCGCCCTAACTCCCGGGTTCAAGCCGTTTCGGGTAAGCCCGATCTACTTTAAGGCAATTACTACTATTGAATTACCCGAAGGGGCAATTCAAGCCAGTAAAACTCAAATAAAAGATGAAATTATAATTATAGAATAAGCCTGCTATTCCCCTCCCTTTTATTATTAATATTGATAAATGTCCAGAAGTATGGTATAGTTAAAATAAATAATGTCCAAAACCTGAAATAAATGTCCAAATTAGAACATGACCCAACCGTATAAATTAAAAAGCGAAATAGAAGAGTTTATTTTGAGCAAAAAAAGGGAAAATCCCAAGTTTTCCTGCCGCAAGTTAGTTTCCTTAATAAAAGAAGAATTTAAAGTAGAAATATCTAAATCTTCAATAAACAAGATAATTAAAGCAAATAGTTTAAGCAATCGGATCGGAAGGCCAGGAATAAGGCAAAAAACAGCTTTGTCCCCTTTGCCGAGACAGGAGGTTCCTTCGCTGGTCATAATCAAAGAACCGGCAGCCCAGGAAAAATCAGCTGATAACTGGGTCAGCCCAAAGGAAGAGCCGGTTTTCGAAGCCGCGGATTTTTATTCGCCTGCTCGGGCGAATCCGGAATTTGAAAAGAGAGAAATTGCCCTGGAGCCAGAAGGCATTAAATCAATTGAATTTAGGTCGACGTCCGAACCAAGCGTGCTCATAGAAAGCGGGGGGGCAATATTTCTCTTAATGGTTGACTATAAATTCGGTTTGACCGGACTTCTGGCCCAAAAAATCTCAATTTGTCTGCCTGGTCTTAGCGAAGATGCCCTTCGGGTCCTGATACAATTGAAAGTTTATAAGCCACTTCTTAAAGATGAAGCCAATATCTTGAGAATGTTGGGGAAAGAGCCGGCTATTAAAGATTTTGATTCCGTTTATGAGCGGTTAGCCAAATTGCCCTTTAATCAGCTAAACGCGGATCTTATCAGCTTGGGTTTACCGCAGAACATCAATGAAATCAATGACTTATATCAAAAAATCCTCATATGCCTGAATAAGAAAGCGCAACAGTCCTTTTTCCCTTCAGTGTACCAATTCCTGGATCTTTCGGCAATGCGCGATCGTTTTTATAGCCTTGCCGCCAAAATTGAAAGAAAGGATTCAATGATTAATGTGCAATTTCTTTATCCCCTCAGTTTCAACGCTATCTGCGATATTGTCTGGCAGGACGATTTTAAGTTCGCGGTCAGCAGTATTAATAAGGAAAGAGTTTTTACTCCCGAAGGCCAATTATTCAAATTTGAAGAAACTTTGGCTGCCTATCAATAGACCTTTCTTGTAAATTTAGCTAAAATGCGTTTTGAAAAAATACACTTTTTCCGGCTCAAAAAAGTGTATTTTTTTTCTTCTTCCCGCCGGAATATCTTCATGTTAAATGCTTAGAAACTCGCATTCTTTGCAATTACCAGGGGTTTTGAATAAGAAAACGGTTTCTTTTTAAGGCCTGCGCGGATTGACAAAGGCTCAATGGTGTGTTATATTTCTAGTGACTAAAGGAAAGTAATTTTATAAAAAGTACGATTTTGGAGATGGTAGCCACGGCCAAAAATCGTTGAATGGGTTTACTCTAAGAACTGGCTACCGTTATTTGGTAACCAGTTCCTTTTTTTAGAGAGGGCGCGATGTCCGACAAAACTTATAATGAAAGAGGACAGTCAATATTCGAATACTTCATTCTTACCATTATAGTGGTAGCGATTGCTTTAGGCTTTATACATAATAATAATTTTGTCGATATTAAAAATGCCGCCAACAATACTTTTATTCAGGCGGTCGCAAATATAGTCAAATAAGGAAGGGCATATGATGATTAAAATTAAAAAAGGCCAGAGCATACTGGAATATGTGATCGTCCTTACCGTAATCGTTGCCGCGATTATGGCAGCTTCGGGCTATATGCACAGCAGCATACAAGGCGGGATGGATAAAGCCGCGGATTCGATAGTGAACTCGCTGGGCGTAGCCTCGGGCGGAGGATCATAGAGATGAAAAAAGCTCAGAGCACGCTGGAATACGTGATCACCATTACCGTGATAATTGCCGCGATCATGGCGGCGTCAAGCAATTTTGGAAGCAAGGTCCAACAGGGAACGCAAGCGGCCGTAGGGTCAATAAACGGTTTACTGGATGCGGATCCGAGTATAAGCACGGGGAATTAGCGATGAAAAAAGGCCAGAGTATCTTAGAATATTTAATCATACTTACAGCGATCGTTGCCGCGATTCTGTTGGCCTCAAGCGGCATGGGGACCAAAATACAAACGGGCAGGAATCTTGCTGCGGCTTCTATCGGCAATTCGTTTGGCTTGACCCCGAGCATAAAACCGATCTCGGTTCCCGTTGTCGATCCTAACGACCCGATCGTCCCCGGTTATGATGCGCAGGTAACTATTCCGACGAGTGTTTATTTGACTCCGTCGCAGATCAGGCGATTGGTGGCCGCGGGAATACTGATAAGCGGCAGAAGCAACTATGATCCCGGGAACAAGGCAATAGAGATAAACGGGACATTAACAGATGCGCAGCGGGCAGTAGTGGGAATTATTCAGGCAGAGATAAACGCGGCAAGTGCCTGAGTAACACAGGAGTGTATATGAAAAAAGCTCAGAGCGTAATTGAATATGCGCTGTTGATCGCGGTAGTAGCCATGGCTTTTTCGGCGATGTATCTCTACGGCAATCGGGCGGTCAAGGCCAATTTCAAGCTCATTCAAGATAGAGTGAACGAGGGTCCGTAATTTATCTAAAACAGTAAACAGAAGAAAGGGAGGTAAAAGATGCGTAATAAAAGGGGACAGAGTATCTTGGAATACGTAATCGTCCTGACGGTAGTTGTAGCGGCAATTGCCTACGGGGCAAACCAGTATCTGAAACCGGCAGTGGACACTGGGGTAAGCGATGCGGCTAGTTCTGTTTCTGACGCCACCGGCAGATTACCGGGAGCGGGGGGATAAGTTTAGTAAAAATAATGCAAAACTAATAATGGGAGGTGAAAAGATGTTTAATCGCAAAGGGCAGAATATTTTGGAGTACGCGATACTGCTTGCTTTGGTTGTCGGAGCAGCTGCAGCTATGCAGACTTACGTTAAAAGAGGTCTTCAGGGAAGAGTGAGAAATGCCGTTGACCATACCGGCACTGGCTCGGATGTCGGGGGCCAAGTTTTAACTTTTGACGGCGCCCAGTATGAACCGTATTATGTCCAATCCGAAGCGGACATGACCAGTTCTTCAACAAAGCAGGCTGTTTGGGCAAATAACGGCGGACTTAACAACAACGGGATCAGTGAGGAATCCAGGAAAAAAAGCGGTGCTGTGGATACTACTTTAGCACCCCAATAACGCGCTTAATAAAAATTATTTAGACGAGGAGGGACAAAAAAATGTTAAACAGAAAAGGGCAAAGCACACTGGAGTACGCTATAGTTGTAGCAATTATTGTCGGCGGGCTTTTGGCCATGCAGTTTTATGTCAAACGCGGTTGGGAAGGGAAATTAAAAGCCGCTGGTGATAATATGGGAGAACAGTTTGAGCCGGCGAAATATACCGCCACTTTAACGTCTACCTCAAACTCAGATGCGCATCAATCGGAAGCTGGCGGGGTAGCAACGACGACTCTCAACGCAGACTCGGTAAGTTCTAAGACGGGTCAGGAAGCTTTGGCAACGTGGACTACCGGAGCAGGCGCAGATCTGTATGAAGGCCAGTAAATCACCGGCCAGGAGCCGGAAAGCCCAAGGCGCGCTTGAATACGCTTTTTGCCTGGCCGCAGTTTTATTGGCGGCTGTGGCTATGGTTACTTATGTCAAGCGGGGGGTTTCCGGCCGTTATCGGAACGTTGTTGACGCTGCATCCGTGAGCGCTGAAGCCGGTCAATACGAGCCGTACTATTATTCCAGCAGCTCTGATTTCCAGACGTCGCAAAATACATATCTGGATATCCGCAACAGAGGCGAGCGGATCAGCGATTTTGACTCGAATTTTACCTCGCAAGGAAGCACAACCTATGTTTCACTTGAACCATAGGTGGCGCTGCCTGGGGTAGGATTCTAAAAATTTAAGGATAATGATGAGAAAAGGCCAGAGTTTCCTGGAATATTCTTTGCTCATAGGCTGCGTCGCGATAACCGTTTTTGCGATGCAGGCCTATTTTAAAAGAGGGATCCAGGGGATTATCAAGTCTACTAGCGATGACCTGGGGTCTCCTGTATTACAGGCCATGGGTATAGACCCGCAAACAGAGGGGGGCAGAACAGTAGGGTGGGATTATGCGCCGGATCCCACCGTAACAGTTTCTAACCAGGAATTTATCACTAATGAATACGCCAGGGGCGACAGAAGGTTTCAAATCAATCAAGACAGCAGCGTTACTGACGCATCCTCTAGCGTAATTATACCGCCGGCAGAGTACCTTAAGTACGGCATTATCCACAGCCCGGTCTTCTATGCGCAAACATTTCCAACGTTTGCAGATACGACACCTAGCAGCAACGGTTTCGGCGGCGGTTTCGGCGGCAGCAACGGTTTCGGCGGCGGCGGAGCTGCCGGGCGCAGCGGAGTAACTAACTCCGGTGCTGGAGGCAGATAGCGATGAAAAAACCAATGAAAAAATTTAGATTAAAAGGGCAATCTACGCTGGAATACGCTTTCCTGGTGGCTATCATAGCCGCAGGAATTATCGCTATGCAGTTCTATATGAAAAGGGCTGTTGAGGGCAAGGCCAAGCAGGCTGCGGATCAAATAAGCGAAAACCCCTATGATTCAGAGGGCATGGAATTATCGTCGATCCAGACCAACGTGAACTCCGAGGCCATCTCAAATTACCAGGTTATCACGAACGGTGATGAATACGCAGTAGACGAGACAGATTCTCAGCAAGTAGAACAGACCAGAACAGGCAGCGAGCATTTAAACCCATGGTAAACTTCAGTTGGATCAAAGAAAACCGGCCGGGTAATAAAGGCCAAAGCCTCGCCGAGGTGGCGGTTTTTGGTTCTTTGCTTCTTATGGTCTTAGCTTATATGGTCTCGCAAGGCGTGTCGTTCAATTATGAGCAGGAAACAAAAATGGAGGCTTTCCGCCGGGCTATGCAAAAGGCCAGCGCATCAAATGTCCCTAAGGCTCAAGTGGTGGATGTGCGCAAGGATGTGGAAACCCCCGATCCTACGGATATGTTTGGTCTGGGAGGCAGGAGCACGGTCCAAGCAAGGACGGGAGCACAGGGAGTTTATTGGAGCAATAATTCCACGCCATTAGATTATGCTACTCTCGACACTTCAGAATCAGTGCAATATGTTTTTAATCCCGATAGCAATCTTGTTGCTCCGGTTATCCGGGAGTACACTACTGCAGCTTTGGAACCCGAGCCCGGGAGCATAATAGTGAATACAGACTCGATTCTTAAGGGAGTCAACGATATTTACAATATTGGCAGTCTGGCGCAAACCAAGGTTTATCAGCAGGAGCCGGGATACGGCACCAAACAAGTCATGGTTTTAATGAATGATACAGATTGCCTAGAGGATTATTGTGAAAAAAGTATTTTAGACTCGACGAAATATGACAGCGCCAGGTCCGGCCTAGAGTATTATGGGGTTTATGATGTTAGCGGGAATGCGGGAGATCCTCCTGCAGTGATCGACTTTTTAAATCCAAACGCCGGCCAAATGAATTCGACTCTGGAAGTACAACAAGTGGTGAATAAAGATATCAAAAGGGACAGCACCCTTGGCTTAGTGGAAAACGCCAATAGTTATACCAGCACGGAATCATTAAATAGTGCAGAAATTCTAAATCATGTTATAATAACATCAAGCGGCCGTGATGACGTAACCGTTACTTTCGGAGATGCGGAACCCACAAAAACATGGACAACTCCAAAGTGAGATTAAAAGCTCAGGTCAGCCTGGAATTCGTGATCACCTTTGTGATGCTGGTTTTGTTTGTTGTCCTGGCCACCAAAATGTTTGTCTGGTTTGGGGCCAGAATAGTCAACCGGCATAATGCTTACGAAACTACCCGTAACATGAATACGGGCACCGCGGCAACCGGGGTCGATTTTTTTAACCAGGGAAACGGCAACACACCGATGAACATATTCCATGAAAGCCAGTAAAATGAAATATAGACCATTAAAAGGGATGTCCTTAATCGAATACGCCGTTCTTGTAGCGGTTGTGGGCGTAGCTCTTTTAGGCATGTCTGCCTACTTGAAAAGGGCTGTTTCCGGGAAATGGAAACAGTCGATGGATATATTCGGCCACGGCAGGCAATATGATCCCCTTCACACCAGCAATTAAGCAGATAATCAACCAAGAGGTTAAATGGTATTTATAATCCTCATTCTTTTTTTAGGGTCGATCGGATACTTGGCCTATGTGTCCATTCCCGTAGGCACGGATAAATATTCCAAGCTTCAGAAAAAAAGAATGGATACAACCGCGTCCGGCCTTGACCGCCTGTTCATGGCCAACCAGGGGCGCAAGATGTTGCCGTTCTTTACCATATCCCCGGTGGTATTAGCCTTGGCGGGGTATGTTTTGTTGCGCAAATTCCCTCTTATCGGCATCGGCGCGGGCCTTGCCGTCGGTTTCATTATCCCCGCAGCTATAATGAAGAACCTGGCTTTCCGGCGCAGGATGAAATTCCAGGGGCAGCTGGTTGATGCCTTAATGATCCTTTCCAGCGCTTTAAAAGCGGGGATGAGTTTAAACCAGGCTTTTGAAATATTGGTCGAAGAAATGCCTGACCCCATGCGTGAAGAATTTGCCCTGGTAGTCAGGGAAAACAGCATGGGAATGCCGCTGGATGAGTGCTTGGATAATTTGAGGAAAAGAATGCCGATCGACGATTTGGGGCTGATAACTTCCGCAGTTTCCGTAGCCCGCGAGACCGGAGGTAATTTAACCGATATTTTCGCCCAGCTGGTTATTACCATCAGAGACAAGATCAAGCTGGAGAGAAAAGTCAGGGCTTTAACCGTGCAGGGCCGGCTCCAGGGACTGATCATGTGCATCCTGCCGATCGCTTTTGCTTTGTTTGTAAAACAAGTGAATCCTGAAAGTTTCGATATAATGCTTAATAGCCCTATTGGCCGGAAGCTTTTGATCTGGGCGGCGTGTTCGGAAATAATCGGCATAATCCTGATCAGAAAATTAAGCAAGGTAGAGGTGTAATATGCTTTTAGTTATGGCTTTGATGTTATTGATTCTTTGTATCAGCATGGCCTTCTTCTTATTGACCAGCAAGCACGTGCTGGAAGAAGTCACTTTACCTAAGGAGATGAAAGGCCAGGAAGAGTCCAAGAAATTCGACACTAAAGAAGTTTTGAGTTTTACCGCCCAATTCACCGACCGGCTGGTCAAAAAATCAAAATTTACGGAAAAGATCAAACTTAAATTATATGCTGCCGGCAGGCCTATGAACATGAGCCAGTTCATGGCCCTGAAGTTTTTGTCTACGGTTGGCTTGCCTTTAGGGCTCTATATCCTTTTCCAGCCTCAGCCGTGGATCTTAGTTTTGGCCATGGTCATAGCCTATTTTCTCCCGGATCTTTGGCTTACCAACCAGATCAAGAAAAGAAAAAAAGAAGTCTTAAAAGACCTGCCGTATGTAATCGACCTTTTGAATATCTGCGTTGGCGCAGGCCTGGATTTTATGGTTGCGGTTAATCATGTCATTAAAGAATTCCGGCCGTGCGTATTAGTTGAGGAATTGAAAGTTTTAGTCCGGGAGATCCAGATGGGCCTTTCCCGCAGGGATTCTTTGAAAAACCTGGCCGCCCGGATTAAAAGCCAGGAGATCAATTCTTTTGTCCGCACTTTGCTCCAAGCGGATAGAATGGGTACTCCGATCACTACCGCGCTTAAAATGCACGCTGAAGAATTGCGCGATATCCGCTTTCAAAAAGGCGAGGAAATGGCTTTAAAAGCGCCGATCAAACTCTTATTCCCCCTGCTTTTCTTTATTCTGCCTGTGGTTTTAATCATTGTTGCCGGCCCAATATTGATCAAGTTTACCCAGGGCGGACAATTGAAATTCTAATTCCTCAGTTTAATTCTTCAGTTTAGCTCTTCTTTCTATCACTAATTTACAAATCTGGACATTGTTTTTGAAATTGGACAATAGTTTGTTGATTTATAAATGTCCAATTTACTAAATTGGTTTCATTTTAACTCAGACCTAGAGTGGTTAGTTAGCTGAGGGGAACGTGGTTTTTGGGGGTCATGCGGGTAGGTGGGGATGAAATGGAGCAAAGCTCTTGGGCCAGGAAAAGCGAGTTTTCAGGTTTTAGCTAGGCGGTTTTGTTTGAAGAAAACGAGCATGATTTTATTTCTTCGGCTCAAATCTTGGGCTTAAATTTTCGCCCAAAGAGGCTTTTTTAACTGTTTTGAAAGGGTTTTCTTTGAACTTAAAACTTAGTATTGACAAGTACTTATATATATGTTATATTTATAGTGCCGAACGAAAAGGTTGTCCCTTTAAAGAACTTTTTGGGATAGCAAAGCCACGGAATTCTCGTCGATAACTAGGCTGCCGAAACGGTGACTAGTTATTTTTTTTTCACGCTTAATAATTAGATTTAAAAAGTTTAGCCAAAGTTTTTTTATTTTTTATTATTATTATTATTATAATAATATGAATACCCAGGACAAAGCCGTGATGAAGACCAACTACCCCAGATGGATCAGAGTGATCGCTGCGCTGGTCGTCCTGGTCTTTTTACCGGAGCAAGCTTCCTGGGCTATGGGCTACGACCCCACCATCCTCTGGGCTCCGAAACAAATGGTGGGAGCCGGACAGGAAGGATATGTTTCCAACTTCGTAGCCGAGAACATCAAGCGCTCCCTGGATTTCCTCGCCAACAAACCCTTACAGAAGATCAAGATCTCCGAAAACCTGGTTGTCGATGGGGTAGAAAACCCCAAAGATACAAAGATAATCACTGCCCGGGAAGTTAAAAAGATTTATGACTGGTTAAGAAGTTCCGAGACCCAGGTCAGCAATTATTGCGGGGTCTACGCCCTGAATAACTTTTTAAAATACCGCCAGAAAACCGCCAATCAGTATGAGCTGACCTTGCAGGTGGTCATGGTCGATGTTTTAAGCGGGAACATCAAAGATTACAAGGGCCAGCTCAGGAGCAGCCTTTATGCGATCCAGAAAGTAGCCGGCGGATTTGGATTTGAGCTGGAAGCTTTCAAAGTCAAACCCCAGGAATTGATTGATGAATCGCTGAACAGCCTCACCCCTTTTATTGCCCACCTCAACGCGGAACATTTCATTTTAGTGACCCGGGTCACTCCTGAGAAGATCTATTACCTGGAAAAAGAAAAAGAAGAGTTTATCGCTAAACAAGAAGTCCCGGCAAAATTCAGCGGTTATATCCTGGTGGATAGATCCAAAACAGAATCCCGCCGTTTAAACTTAAGCCCGGCCAGCAAGCAGGAAGCTCAGAAAGTAAAAGGCGGAAGCGATATCTTTGGCGCTTTTGACGACATAAGCAAGAGAGTTGGATCAGCGCTAGGCACAGCGAGCAAGATGGCCAACTCAGGAGTAGATTCGTTCAGGACCAGGGCCGGATCAGCGCTAGGCACAGCGAGTAGCATGGCCAACTCAGGAGTAGATTCGTTCAGGAGCGGAGTCGGGTCCCTGGCAAGCTCTGCCGCCAATATCAAAGACAATGGACTTAAATCTATAACTTCAAGACTGGGCCCGGAATATACTCATTATACCAACCAGTTTGGCGTGGTGGGAGCTGGGCTTTGGGCGATCGGCACCGGCTTGGGTACCGGCTATGGCAGCAATAATGCCATAACTTACTTGACCGGAGGCATTCAAGCCGGAAGTACGGAAGCCAAAGCATTCGGGGCCAAGATCGACAGAATCACCGGCGGCGGTCTACCGGGCGGCGGGATGTTGAGCGCCTGGACAAAGTTAGGCCTGGGCCGGGATCTTCAGGATCCCAGCAAACAGCTTACGGGTCTGGACAGAGTCGACCCCCTGGCTTTTGCCAAAGTGGGGTTGTTCGCTATATCCGGTGGATACGGAGCCGCGGCTTTGACCGGAGCAACTACTGCCGCCGGGGCGGTAACTGTTTTCGGAACCACTGGTTTAAGCACCGCAGGATTGTATGCCGGTACAGTGGGAAGCGGGATGGTTTTGAACATGGGAATTTCCAGCCTGGCCCATTACGTTTCAACCGGAAAAACTCTGAGTAATGATCAAATGTTAGAGGCCGCGGCTTCCGGTGGCTTTGGCGGTTTCACTCTTTTAGGGCTTGGGCCGCTATCAAGCTATTTATCCCAAAGCAGCACGGTTGCGTCGATAGTAAATAAAATCCCAGGTAAATCTCTTATAAATCCCCTCTGGCAGGGCGCAAATAAATGGCAAACCGCTGCAATGACAACCGTGAAGTTTTCAACAATAACTTACCCGGTATTAATCGGCGGCCCTACTGAGGCGATCGCGAATGTGGCATACCTAACCGGAAATAAAGAGGTCGGAGATATTTTCTCAGCGCCGAATAAATTTGTACTCAGGGGTTTCATGGGGCTGCGTGACCACGTAGGCGGAGGTTTAGAGTGGGTTGACGATAATGTCACCCATACCGGAATAGGCGATAAACTGTGGAATGAAAATACCGGGATCCTCAAAGGCGCTACCACTACCTGGAAAGGTATGGATAAGAGCAATGAGGCTTATTGGAAAGGATTCGTAGGCGACGACAACTACAATTATCTTGTAAAGCCGGCTTCAGAAGCTACTGTCGTAGCGGGGTTAGCTTTGGTAACCGGAGGAGTCGCCGGGGGATTAGCCGGAGGTGCGGCTGCAACAAGTGCCGGGACCGGAACTTTTGCTGCTGGTTTTGGTACTGGTTTTGTTTCCGGGGCAGCTGGTATCGCCTCAACAGCCGCAGGTTT
Organism: Candidatus Omnitrophota bacterium; assembly: GCA_026387435.1. Lineage (GTDB taxonomy): Bacteria > Omnitrophota > Gorgyraeia > Gygaellales > Profunditerraquicolaceae > JAPLLS01. The sequence goes on along the minus strand of JAPLLS010000035.1, from coordinate 3,312 downwards.
AGCTCCCTGGACAGTTGGCGCAAGCATACTTTTTAATGTAGGCGGGAAATATGCTTCCGGCGAAAAGATCAATCTCGGTTATGATATAGCTTCAGCGAGTTTTAACGGAATTGGGGAAGCTTTTGCTTTGGCCCTTCCGTCGCAAGGATTATCCTGGGCAAACGAGGCGTTAAAGAATTCCCCTAGACTAGCGAAGTTAGCTCAATTCACTGACTGGTATGCAGGAGTAAACAAAACCCCAGAGATTTTAACAAATTACCCCCGCATTGCTTCACTTCTGAACACCGCAGGCCGGTTTGCCGTCTCCGGATCTATTCATACCGCTTTTGCAAACGCGGGTTCGTATATTCTTCATAACGGCCAATTACTTTCCCCGGAACAGGACGAGGCGATATTTGTTACAGCCGGAATTTCAAAAGTGGTCTCTACGCATATTTTAAATTCAAATTTTGCGAATACTCCCGCTACAACTTTTTTGCGTAATGTGGGGAAGAATGCCCTAATTAGCGCCATTACCACTGCACCGGCAGTAGGGACTATTACTGTCGACGTAAAAAATGCCCAGGCCGGCAGTCTGGATGTTTATTATAAGAATAATCCGACAGCAGATCGTAACTGGATGAATACATTGGTAATAACTCCTTATTCCGAAGGTTTTACGCAAGGTTTGGCTTATGGGGCAGCAATGGGCGCTTTGAGCACGATCTCATCAAAGGTTCTGGCCGCAAGAACTAGCGCGAACTGGCTGGAAGATAAGCCGCAGATGCTCAAGACCCTCAATAATTTATATAACCCGGCTTACAAAATATCTTTTTTGACCTGGCCGTTGACTGCGGCTGCAGTCAGGTCAGGCGCAGGTGTTGCTCTTTTTCATGAAAACTTGGGTTCCCCGAACAATATAGCTGGCGCAGCTGATTGGGCTTCCTATGCTCTCATGGCCAGGTTGTTTGCCGATGATAGCAATCTGATGAGATATGCTTCGGCAAGAAACGGTGCTTTAGGCGGAGTTGAGGCTAACGCTGGGGCCAGTACGTTAGCGCCTGAAGTTAAAGCTGGCGGGGCTACGGTTGAGGCTTTAGGCGGAGTTGAGGCTAAAGCTGGGGCCAGTACTTTAGCGCCTGAAGTTAAAGCTGGTGGGGCTACGGCTAAGGCTTGGTGGAAGACGCCGGTTGATTTTTCAAAACCAGTCGCAAGCCAATCCTGGCAGAATTTCTTAGTCAGGCACGCCATAATTACTTCGATCGGCGCGGGTATAACTACCGGAAAAGAGTTAGCTTTGGGCTGGGCCCGGCCGGCATTGCCCGCTATTATGAATTATAGCCAGGATGATTTGAAGAATGGTTATAGCGAGCAACTCAAAAGCTTCGGAGTAAATATAAATGACGATAATTATTTGCAAGTATTGGGAGCCAGAGCTTTGACCGGAGCGTTATGGGCAGAACTTACCGCTTTTGCCGTAAGTCCGCACGGGGTAACTAATGAAATGAAGAATATGGCCGAACGTTACAGCAATTTAGCTCCGCAAGAGATAACAAGAACGATCAAAACACAAGAGATAACAGGAGCGTTCAAAGAGGAAACAATAACGATAGATGCTTGGAAAGCGACTGGCGCACAGAGATTAAGCGCTGATGTAACGGGCGGCGCCTTGAGCTGGATTTATGTCGGCCCCATGTTTACCGCATTCTCTGCCGGCTGGCAAACCTTAGAAAATTGGGCAGGCACAGGATTTAAACCCGGGGCCTGGGGGGCACAGGCGAAGTTATTAAATCCCGGATTCTGGGGAGAAAAGGTGGATCCTGAAAATGCTAAAGCATTCTCCACCTTCTTTGGCTTGACATCTTCTACTCCCGATAATTATCAATACGATTCATTCATTGATCCGAAAACTGGCAATAAGAATTTAAAAATTGATGCACTGAATTTCCAGACAGTAGTTCTAGAACAGAAAGATACGCTCACCGGGGAAACTCACACTAAATATAGAAATCCTAACGGCCAAACAGTAATAGATGGAAAGATCGTCCAGCCTTTAAACACTGGAGCGATTGCGGAAAGCGCTGTGTCCGCGCCTTTGTCCGGATGGTATTTAAGCCCGATTATCAAAGTTTTTAGCCGTCCGCTAACCAGCCCTTTATTAACTGATAGCGCCGGATATGTCCGTTCTCCGGGAGCAAACCCGGGTCTGTTCACCAAGATTACCGGCTTCCTTGCTCCTCAATCGACCACTAAGGTTGTCGCTGTATTACAAGGTAATCCTCTGGGCCAGGCAATGTTAATGGCCGACTCTTTTGCTTTCATGTCCGCATTTGTTACCGGTATAGATACCGGGTTAACCAAGCTTCAGAATTCGGGGGCGCGCATCACCGATTTCGACAAAGAAATTTTAAACTGGGGCCTGCTTTTTATGCTGCCAAATTCCTACAATAGGAAGCTTGAGGAACAAGTTTACTTAAATAGGCTGAATATAAATCCTAACCAGAAGAACACGATGCCTATCGATTTGAACTCAAAGCAAATCGACAGGGCGCAAAATATCGATAAGTTAGAGAATAAACTTGAAGTGGGCATAGGAGATGTTCCTAAGATTGAAAAGAGTGTTGCGGATCTTGAGTGGACCAAAGAAAGAGGCTTGGCGAATCAAGATGGTAAAACTGTTTACTTAGAATTTGATTCGAATCACAATTTCCGTGATATAAGTTCTCTTTCTGGAGAGGAAATCGCAAAAAATATTAACGGGGGCTATGATCCGATCTTTCGGGTAGAGTTAACTCCGGAGATAATTAAGCAAGTTAAGTCGGGCGAGCTTAGGGCAACAGCGGCACCCGCGGGCAATGCGTTTGCCGATGGCACGGCCACTATCAAAGGGAACGTGGAGGTTTTCTTGCCGGAGAAATATCTAACTCAAAATTCAGTTTCGACTTTACAACTGGCGGATCTGGCTGAAAAAGGGACTATAAAATTCTCGTCCCTGGAAGACGTAAAGGCGCAAGCTGAAAAAAATGGACAGATCAAGAAAGTATTTTTATCCTCAGACGGCCGGGTAATTTCCGTCGGATATACACTTCCGTTGGAAAGCCCGTTTGAAAAAGTGGCTTCTATTGACTATGATAAATTAGGAGCACTTGCGGCTGAGGCTAAAGTTTCCGGCGGACAAATAAAAGTGTCTGCTCGGGTGGAAACTAATTATTCTGACGCGGCGCAATTAGGGATGAAGCTTTTTGGAAAAATGGGCGCGAGAAGCGGCGTGGACACGGTTGAAGCAGAGTTCCGGCCAGATGCTGTGGATAAGGCGGTTTTGCAAAGTAATAC
>JAPLLS010000014.1 GCA_026387435.1 Candidatus Omnitrophota bacterium | reverse complement strand
CGAGCAAGAGCTCCGCAGTATCAATATCTATACCCACCAGGATCTTACGGATCTCTTTTTCCGGCGAACCGTAGAGAACCGCGGTATCGGCAAAATGAGTTATTTTAGACTTTTCCCGGCGGGGATCCTTATCAACGCCGAATTCTAAAATCTTTGAATAAAAATAAGATAATTTCATTTTTGAAAAATGAGAAATAGGTGTTACACGCAGGCTTATTTGTTTTTCTTTTTTTGTTTTGGCTCGGCGGAATAGACATCACGGACCGCTGAATTGTATTCATCACCGAAGTTCAACTTTGAAACTATACTCTCCCAAATAAAAGTATAGGTGGCAGGCGCAACCTTAGAAACAGAATTACCCGAAAAAGAATACCGGATGCTGTCTTTAAAATATTCCCCCTTCGTGAGCATCAGAGCGAAGAGCATCAAACTCGATAAGAAAAAAGCGCGTAAGAGACCGAAAGCTAATCCTCCCCACTTGCTCAATTGCTGATCGATCTCAGCGGCCATGAAACGGAAGGTCACATACCGCAATGACCACACAAATAAGTATCCAAAAAGGAACAATATCCCATAAGCCAGCAATTCGATCATGACACCCGGAAAATCTTTGCTTGCCGAGAAGCCGTTAAGATATTTTGCCAGAGAAAAATAATAATGTAAACTCAGGTATAATCCGCAAAAAGTGCCTAAAAACTTAAAAAATTCCACCCCCAAACCCTGCTTTACGGAGATGAAACTGAGCCTCAAAAAAACTATAAAAACCAGAATATCTACCCAATTAAGCTGCCGGGAAAGATCCAGTATATTTTGCATGTTAACCCCTTGCCAGTCAATAAGTAAAGATTTTTTATAAGTATACCACAGGAAACTTGGTTTGTCAAGGAAAGCGCTTTCAAAATCAGGGACAATCCCCCCTGGAAAACTAAGGGACGGGTCTCATTTTTTCCCGATGTTCTAATCAGTCAGAAAAAATAAGAACCGTCCCCTGATTCTAACAGGTTAAGCTTTAATACATCCCGCCCATCCCGCCCATTCCGCCTCCCGAAGGCATAGCCGGCATTCCGGATTCTTTTTCCGGTTTATCCGCGATCAATGCTTCGGTGGTCAACAACAGCGATGCGATACTGGACGCGTTCTCTAAAGCTGAACGGGTCACTTTGGTCGGATCAATGATACCAGCTTCGATCATATCCACGTAAGCATCCTGGCTGACATCATAACCGAAGTTGATTTTACCCTCTTTGACCTTCTGGACAACGATGGCGCCTTCCAGGCCGGCGTTTTCCACCAGCTGCCTGATCGGCTCTTCCAGAGAACGCTTTATGATATCCACGCCGATCTTCTCGTCGCCTTCCAGCTTGAGTTTATCCAGGCTAGGAAGAGTGCGCAGTAATGCCACTCCGCCGCCAGGAACTATCCCTTCCTGGGTAGCAGCTCGGGTAGCATGCAAAGCGTCTTCAACCCGGGCTTTCTTTTCTTTCATTTCGGTTTCGGTCGCCGCACCCACGTTTATGACCGCGACTCCGTTGGAAAGCTTACCCAGCCTCTCTTTAAGTTTATCTTTATCATACTCAGAATCGGTAGATTCGATCTGTTTATTGATTTGAGCTTTTCTGGCTTTGATGTCGGCGGTTTTCCCGGCGCCTTCAACGATAGTGGTATTTTCTTTGTCGACTTTCACTTTTTTGGCGCGTCCCAGGTCATCCAGAGACACGTTTTCCAGCTTTTCACCCAGCTCTTCCGAGAACGCTTTTCCGCCGGTAAGAACCGCGATATCATCAAGCATGGCTTTACGCCTGTCGCCGTAACCCGGAGCCTTGACCGCGCAGGAAACAAATACCCCTTTTAGTTTATTGACCACCAGCAGAGCCAACGCTTCCCCTTCAACTTCTTCGGCGATGATCAGTAAAGGTTTACTGGCCCGGGCGACTTTTTCCAATAAGGGCAAAAGATCCTTTAAAGAAGAAATTTTCTTTTCATGGATCAGGATATACGGATCCTCCAAAAGCACTTCCATCCTCTCCGCATCGGTGACAAAATAAGGGGAAAGATAACCCTGGTCAAACTGCATACCTTCGACGACTTCCAGGGTAGTGGCGGTTGATTTAGCTTCTTCAACGGTGATTACTCCGTCTTTGCCGACTTTATCCATCGCGTCGCCGATCAATTCTCCGATAACCGTATCGCCGTTAGCGGCAATGGTAGCTACCTGGGCGATTTCTTTCTTGTCTTTGATCGGGGTTGAAAGTCTCTTCAACTCCTCGACGACTTTCTCGACCGCTTTTTCGATCCCGCGCTTTAAAGCCATGGGATTAGCTCCGGAGGTAACGTTCTTCAAACCCTCGCGGTAGATCGACTCAGCCAGAACGGTCGCGGTAGTGGTGCCGTCACCGGCGATATCCGAAGTTTTCTCGGCGACTTCTTTAACCATCTGCGCGCCCCTGTTCTCAAAAGGATCCTCCAGATCGATCTCCTTAGCCACGGTAACGCCGTCCTTGGTAATAGTCGGCGAACCGAATTTCTTGTCCAGGATCACGTTACGGCCTTTTGGCCCCAAAGTGACTTTTACCGCTGCTGCCAACTGCTCTACGCCGCTCAAGATCTTCCTGCGGCCTTCGTCACGAAATAACAGTTGTTTTGCCATATTTTCCTCTCCTTGATTTTGGTTAATACTTATTTCACGATCGCAAGTATATCTTCTTCTTTCATGATCAAAAGCTCTTCGCCATCTTTAGTGGTTATCTCATTACCGGAATATTTTCCGTATAAAACCTTATCTCCGACTTTAACTTCCAAAGCGCTGACTGTCCCGTTTTCCAGGGTTTTACCTTTACCAACGGCCATAATTTCACCCTGCTGCGGTTTTTCCTTGGCGTTTTCCGGTAAAATTATGCCTCCCTTGGTCTTTGCTTCGGCTTCTAAAGGCTTGACCACAACTCGATCACCTAACGGCTGAATCTTCATTCTTACACCTCCCCCTTATTAAAACGTTTGAATATTAGCACTCTTATACTTAGAGTGCTATTTTAGATAAATTCCGTATTTTGTCAAGTAAAAACTTCGGGAACAATACTTACTCTTCGATCACGCAGAGCATTTCTCCCACATTGACTTGATCGCCTTCATGGAAGAAAATCTGGGTGATCGTCCCGGAACAGGGGCTGGGCAGGTTAAACGCGGCTTTATCCGTGGTCAGTTCCACCAGGTCATCTTTTTCTTTTACCTGGTCACCTTCTTTAAAAAACCAGAATGACACGCCGGCTTTATCGATCCCCTGGCCCAGTTCGGGCAAGACGACTTTACGCATATTTATACTCCTTGATAAAGTGCTTTTGGACCTCGGAAAAGGAAACTTCTTTTTTTAAAATTGTCTCCATCGAGGTCATTTTTATATCCATACCGCAAGGCCGGATCAACGAGAAATTTTTCAGGTCATTGGCACTGACATTGATCGCCAGACCATGGTAGCTGATCCAATTCTTCACGGTGATACCGATAGAGCAGATCTTTTGCTCGCCTACCCAGACGCCGGTCAAACCTTTTCTGGCCGCAGCGTTGATCCCGAAAGATGATAAAAGAGCAATAACATTCTCTTCCAAAGTACGCAGGAAATAGTGGATATCTTTATTAAAAAGCTCCAGATGCACAACCGGATAAACCACCAGCTGCCCTGGTCCGTGATAGGTCACGTCTCCTCCCCGCTCGGATTGACGAACCGTTATCCCCCGGCGGGCTAATTCCGCCTGATCGGCTTTTATATTGACGGATTTTGCTTGGCGCCCGAGAGTGATGACCGGATAGTGGCGGCAAAAAACGATTGCGGAATTGACAGTCCCGTTTCTTACTCCGTTAAAAAGACCTTTCTGAACCTCAAGAGCTTTGTCGTATTCGATGAGTTTTAAATCTAAAACCATATCCTGTCCAGTGCTATTGTTAATCCAAAGCTTCAAAAATCGCTTCCGACAAACTGGGGTGAGCGAAAATCGTCTTTTTAAGGTCTTTAACAGACAGACCTGAGCTCAAACTTACGCCGAAAATCGAGATCAATTCAGTAGCTTTGGGACCGATGATCTGTGCTCCCAGAAGTAATCCCGATTCAGCATCGGAGATGATCTTGATGAAACCTTCGGCTTCATCCTGGATCCTGGCCATACCCGAACCTAAAAAGTCAAACTTATTGACCTTGACCCGGAAGTTCTTGGAGCCTGCCTGTTCTTCGTTCAATCCCACAAAAGCGATCTCAGGAGAAGTAAAAATGCACGCGGGAACGGCTTGATTTTCGGCTTTGCGCGGGGCATCCGGGGATTTTATGTTCTCAACGGCACAAACCCCCTGAAAACCCGCGTAATGGGCGAGCATCAATTTGCCAACGCAATCGCCGGCAGCATAAACATTCTCGACGCTGGTGTGCAGGTAATCATCGACGATGATCCCGGATTTCCCGGCCGCGATCCCCAGTGCATCCAATCCTTCGGTCCTGGGCGATCTTCCCACACAAACCAAGACGAGTTCGAAATTATTTAAATCTTTGGTTTTGGCGTCTGTGGAAGTAAAAACGGAAATCTTTTTTTTCTTGAAAACAGTCTCTAATTTCTTGGCGATCTCCCGGTCAACTCCCGGCAGCAGTTGATCCATAAGCTCGACGACAGTGACTTTTGTCCCGAAGCAAGAATAGATCTGGGCAAATTCACAGCCGATCACCCCGCCGCCGATGATCAAAAGAGATCCCGGGATCTTATCAAGTTTGAGGATCTGATCGCTGGAGATTATTTTTTTCCCGTCAAAGCCAAAACCCGGCAACTCTAACGGAATAGATCCCAGGGATAAAAGGATTTTGGAGCTTTGAATTTCCCGATCATTGACCTTGATCCGTTGGTTATCCAAAAGCCGGGCATGTCCGCAGATATATTCTATGCCGCTCAGACGGTTTTCCATCCCCTTGCGCAGCAGTTGAATGATCTTTTCTTTACGGGAGTTGACCTCTAAAAAATTCAACTGAGGTTCAACACCGATGCTAATGCCGAAATTCCCGGCTTTTTTTATTTCTTCGAAGATTTTTGCGGATTGAACTAAAGTTTTGGTAGGGATACACCCCTGGTTTAGGCAAGTTCCGCCGATAAAAGATTCCTCGACCAGAGCCACCTTCATTCCCAGAGATTTGGCGCGCAGAGCCGCGTTGAACCCGGCCCATCCGGCGCCGATTATGGTCAGATCATACATTATAAAACCAGTCGTTATTTAAGCAAGGCGTTGAGATTACGGATCGCCTCAACGGATTCCAGGAAGTTTTTCTTCTCTTGGGGATTTAGATCAAGCTCTACGATCTTGACTATACCTTGCTCTCCGATCACGCAGGGAACACCGCAGCAAATATCCTCGAGGCCGTATTCACCGTTAAGCTGTGCGGAAACTCCGAGAGGAATCCGCTTATCTCTGATTATCGCGCTGACAAGGCTCGCGATCGCCGCCGAAGGAGCAAAATAAGCGCTGCCCGAACCGAATAAAGCCACGATCTCTTTTCCTCTTTCCACGGTTTTTTTGACCAGCATGGCGATCTTCGCGGGATCCTTGGCAAACTCAGTAAGGGGGAAAGATCCCACCATGGTAAAGCGCGGCATTGGCAACATAGACTCTCCGTGGCTTCCTATGACTACCGGCTGAATTTTATTCACCGGCACTTTGAGTTCACGGCTGATAATGTTAGCGAACCTGGAGCCGTCTAAAGTGACCCCCATCCCAAAAACCTTGCGGCGATCGAACCCCAGGATCTTGACGGCGTAATAAGTCATGGCATCCAGAGGATTGGTTACGATTATAACGATCGAATCCGGAGCCAAAACTTTAACTTTTTCACAGATTTCTTTAAGGATCCGGCTGTTCTTACTCAAAAGGTCTTCCCTGGTCATCCCCGGTTTTCTGGCCAGTCCCGCGGTAATTACCACAACTTGAGAGCCCTTGACCTGGTTGATATCCTCCGTGCCTTCGATCTGATAAGGAACATTCAGGATATTACGGCAATCATCCAGGTCAAAAGACTTTCCTTTAGCCATACCCGGGACCACGTCGATCAGGCATACTTCACCCAGGTTTTCCTGAGCGATGCGCATTGCGGCCAGCCCTCCGACATTTCCAGCGTAAATCGTAGGTCACGGATTTACCTTCGGCCAGAACTGCTTTCAAAGCGTTCTCCAGGCTGTCCGCGGCTTTATTTTCTTTTAAATAACGGAGCATCAAGACCCCTGAAGAAATCATTGCCGTAGGATTAACCTTGTTCTGTCCGGCGTACTTGGGAGCTGATCCATGCACCGCTTCGAAGACAGCGATACCTTCTCCGATATTCGCTCCGGGAGCTATGCCCAACCCGCCGATAAGACCGGCGCAGAGATCGGAAAGTATATCTCCGTAAAGATTGGGCAGAACCAGACAGTCGAAATTATGCGGTTTCTGGACCAATTGCATGGCCATGTTATCCACGAGCGCCTCTTCGAAGACCACTTTTCCTTCGTATTCCCGGGCCACATCCCTGGCGGTCTTTAAAAACAGCCCGTCGGTGAATTTCATGATATTGGCTTTAGTAACCACGGTAATTTTTTTCCGGTTGTTCTTTATCGCGTAATCAAAGGCAAAACGGGCGATCCGTTCGGTCGCGGTCTTCGAGATCGGTTTAATGGAAATCCCGGAATCCAACCGGATTTTTTTCTTGCTGGCATCAGTTATCTCCTTGATCAGGCGCACGGTCTCCGGTTTGCCTATCTCAAATTCGATGCCGGCATAAAGATCCTCGCTGTTCTCCCGGATGATCACCAAATCAATATCTTTATAAAGGCTTTTCACCCCGGGGTATGATTTTGCCGGCCGAAGACAGACATAGAGGTCCAAAGCCTGCCGGATAGCTACATTTACCGAGCGGAAACCACCTCCTATAGGAGTAGTTATCGGCCCTTTAAAGCATAGCTTATTCTTTTTGATGGAATCCAAAGTAGCCTGGGGCAGGAGCTCCCCGGTCTTTTGCTGGGCGATGGTGCCGGCAAGCTGGATATCCCATTCGATCTTCACTCCGGTGGCTTCAATGCACCTGCGGGCCGCTTCCGCGACCTCCGGGCCGATGCCGTCACCAGGGATTAAAGTAATTTTGTGCGCCATGGCTAAAATCCGGGGACGGTTCCGTATTTTTTACGGAAATCCCCGTCGGTTATAAAAAATAGGAACCGTCCCCCGTTTTTAACAGGTCAGACTTTAAGTTCCCCGTGTTTCTTGATGTAATTAATAACCCCGCCTTCGTTGAGGAACTCCTGCATGAATGGCGGCAGAGGTTTGATCTTCAGAGTGATGTTGCGGGTAATGTCAATAACCAGACCTTTGTCCAGATCAATGGACAGCTCGTCGTTTTCTGATATTTTCTCGGTATCCGTTTCGATCAATAAAAGTCCGATGTTAAAGGCGTTGCGAAAGAATATCCGGGCAAAAGATTTGGCCATCACCGCCGCTATTCCCGAGGCCTTGATGACCAGAGGCGCCTGCTCCCGGGATGAACCCATCCCGAAGTTATTCCCGGCGGTAATTATAGATTTCCCGGGAATTATTTTCTTGGGGAAGTCCGGATCGATATCTTCCATGATATGTTTAGACAATTCTTTAATATCGGTAATGGCGAATTTATACCTTCCGGAAATGATAAAATCCGTATTGATGTTATCACCCAATTTAATAGACTTGCCGAAAATATTCATTTTTCCTTCGTAAATCCGAGGACGGTTCCGTATTTTTTACGGAAATCCCCGCCGGTTATAAAAAATAGGAACCGTCCCCAGGTTTTTAAAGTTGACGGAACTCGTCGGGATTCTTGACCTTGGACATCGCGGCGTCAAGAGTGATCAAACCCTTCTGATAGAACTCTTTTAAATTTTTATCCATCGTTCTCATACCGTACTGGCTGCCGGTTTGCATCAGAGTGGGGATCTGTTCGATCTCCTGCTCGCGGAT
>JAPLLS010000003.1 GCA_026387435.1 Candidatus Omnitrophota bacterium | reverse complement strand
GATCTCCATATCCAGGACAAAATAAAGTTTCTCTGCGCTGGAGAGGATTGTAGAGAGATTCTCGAGAGGCACCAGGCTTACCTGAGGAACGCAGATCTCCACTTTAGAAGCAACCATGTCTGCCAGAGCGGTGGCTGCGGTAGCCGAGCCGATGGTGCCTATTTCTCTAAGCAGATCCATTTGCGTGAACGTTAATCTTGGTTCTTCTGCCATTTATCAACCTCAATCTTGTATCTTGGGATTACTCCCGGATACATTTAATTAAAACTTCGGCTATCTGCGAAAGAGGCAGCGCCCCTTCAGTTAATCCGGCCTTAGAAACTGACCCCGGCATTCCCCAGACCACCGAAGATTCTTCATCCTGGATAAAGATCTTTCCTCCGGCTTCTTTTATTTTCCTCGCCCCTTCCAGCCCGTCCTTGCCCATTCCGGTCAGGATTACCCCTATTATGTCCTTGCCGAAAATTTCCACCGCCGAAAGCATAGTTACGTCTATCGAAGGCCTGACAAAATTAACCGGAGGATCCTGGTTCAATTTTATTTTTACCTGATTATTATTTCTTACCAGCACCATATGGCTTCCCGCAGGAGCGACAAAAGCCTTGCTGGAATCAAGGACGTCGCCTTCTTCGGCTTCCTTGGCCCTGACCCCGGTTTCCCAGGAGAGCCTTTCGGCGAAACTCAAAGTAAAACCTTTTGGCATATGCTGAACGATCAAAAAAGCAGCGTCAATATCTCCCGGAATGCATCGCATAAGGCTTAAGATAGCCTTGGGCCCGCCGGTAGAAGCGCCGATAATAACCAGCCTTTTTACACCGACGTTCTTTTCCTCTTCTTTAGCCGCCAGCCCCGCAGCCCGGAAAGCCGACAGATATTTACTCAGATCGACGTTGGCGGCGAGTTTAATTTTAGCGATTATCTCATTCTTCAATTTATCCAACCCCAGGGAGATTTCACCGGAAGGTTTGGCTATGAAATCTACCGCTCCCAGTTCCAGCGCCCTGATGGTAGCCGATGCCCCGGCCCGGGTATAAGCGGAAAGCATGATCACCTTTGTAGGCCTGGATTTCATTATGTCGTTTAAAACATCTATTCCGTTTTTTACCGGAAGATTTATATCTAAAGTCACCACATCCGGATTTAAGGACGCAATCTTCTCCAATGCTTCTTCTCCGTCCTTAGCTTTCCCTACTACTTCCAGATGGGGATCGCTGTTTACGATATCAGAGATTATCCTGCGCATCAAGAACGAATCATCTACGACCAGCACTTTTACTTTATCTTCCATTAGACTTCTTTTTCTCCCCAGGAAACAGTCTTAACCAGGACTTTGCCGTCATCGAGATTCAAAAATATCGTTCGGCCAAATGTCCCGCCGACTTCCTGCCCGGAGATTTTCATGTTTAATTCTTTTAAAACCGTTAAAGCCATTTCGATATTCTTTTGCCCCACGTTTAAAACGCTGTCGGTATTAATAAAACTGAACATGTGCGCTCCGCCGAACATTTTGACCGCGATCCGGGAGCGCGAACACCCTTTCTTCTCCATCTCCGCGAGCATATTCATTATCGCGGAATTGACAAAACGGCTCGGGTTTGATTTCACCCGCGCCTTATCGAAATCCGGAAGCATAGGATGGGCCATGGCTCCGATCTTCTTGCCCGGATCCCAAAAAGTGATCCCCAGGCAGGAACCCAGCCCCTTGGTCACCAGCACTGCCGGTGCCTGACCGATCTGCATCTGAGCCA